>NZ_FXXN01000018.1 GCF_900184795.1 Magnetospirillum sp. 15-1
GTGCTCGCCACCGGGGCCATCGATCTGTGGGTCGCCGATCTGCAGGACGTCTATCCCGGCATCATGGACGTAGCCGAGTGCTTCCACACCAAGGTGGTGACCACCAGCGATTCCGCCCGCCTGCCCGGCGCCATCGCCATGGGCTTCGACCACCGCCACGCCAATATCGGCGTTGATGCTCACCGTGCCGTGGGTGGTGGTCAGACTGCTCACATGGTTGCCGTCGCCGTCCACCAGGGCGTAGTGCAGCTTGTCGGCAATGGCCGGAGTGGCTCCCGCCACGTCGCCGGTATCGACATCGGCACCCACCGCGCTGCCCTTGATGGCGCTATGATCATCGGCGGTGACGAGGTCGTGAACGGTCACCGTCGGCGCGTCGTCGCTGCCGGTGATGGTGACCTTGACCGAAGCCGGGTCACTGGCCAGACCACCGTTATCGATGGACACCACCTTGAAGCTGTCATCCACCGTCTGGTCCTTGACCAGATGAGCGGCATCGGCATTGGGCGTGAAGGTGTATTCGCCGGTGTCGGCGTTGATGCTCACCGTGCCGTGAGCGGTGGTCAGGCTGCTCACATGGTTGCCGTTACCGTCCACCAGGGCGTAATGCAGCGTATCGGCGCTGGCCGGAGTGGCTCCCGACACGTCGCCGGTATCGATGTCGGCGCCCACCGCGCTGCCGGTCTTGGCGGAGTGATCGTCGGCGGTGGTGACGTCGCTCACGCTGACCGTCGGGGCATCGTCGGTGCCGACGATATTCACATGGACGCTGGTGGTCGAGGTGCCACCATGAGAATCGCTGACCTGAACCTGGAAGAGGTCGCTGACGCTCTGCTTGTCGGTCAGGTGCTTGGTCGCCTCATTGGCGACGAAGGTATATTCGCCCGTGGTCGGGTCGATGGTCAGAGTCCCGTGGTCATTGGTGATGGAATCGGTCACCTGACCGTTGGCATCCACCAGATGGAACGACATGGTATCGCCATCGGGGTCATGGGCGAGCACATGGCCGGTCACGGTGCCGGCCTGCAGCGTCGAGGACTCTCCCGCCGCATCGACCACGGGGGCGTGATTGACCGCGGCCTGGATGTCGGGGCCGTTATCCTTGGCCGCCTCGACGGCGCCGGCCGGAGCGGCCACCTGGGTGTTGACAGTGAAACCACCGGGGGGAGCCAGATTGACCGGCTGGGTGACCACCGCATCCTGCGGCTTGAATTCGGCGTCGGGCTTGGCGAGGTCGGGGAGTTCCTGCACGTTGAGCGCCTTGGCGCCGCCGGAGTTCGCCGCGACGGTGGGAGCCGCGTCCTCGACGTCGGCGGCCAGCCCTTGCAACTCGGGCGGCGCCACGGAACCGTCCTTGGCGGCGTCGATATTCACGTCGATGGCGATGTTGGCCCCGCCGGCGATGCCGTGCAGGTTCTGCACCTGCGGGTTACCGGTCGAACCCTGCTGCACGTTGGCGAGGTTGCCCAGTTGGGTATCGCTGACATCGGCGGAGCGCGCCACGTTCAGGCGGGCGTCGCCCATGTTCTGGTTCTGGACGTTCTGCAGCACCGTCAGGTCGTCTAGCGACTGCTGTGCGTTCTCCCCCGCGCCGTCATGCTGGTCTTCGGCATGCTGGTTGTTGGGCGGATTGGAGTTGTTGTTGTCGGCCATAGCAGAACTCCCCAGGCAAAAAAATACCCGGCCTCAAGGAGGTCCGGGTCCGCATCCGGTATTATGCGCGCCTGGCGTATGGATATGCAACCACCTTTCGGTACATACGTATGGCGGAGACCGGCCAGGACGAAGCGCCGGTATGACCATTGCACTCTCGGCATGGCCCCCTTGCGTTCACGGACATGGCATCCGGAAGACCTTCGGCGATACAGTCATTGTGCACCGCAGCAAAAGGAGACGCCGCCGTGCTTGAGGAATGGATTCGTAATATTCCCCTGCCCTTGGTCGAGCGCATCGTCGCCGACCGCGAGGTCCAGGGAAGCCCCATCTGGTCACTGGCCAGCATCGAACTGCTGCGCCGGCAACAGGGAACGCAGCGGGCCGCCTAGCCCACGGCGCCATAACGATCCGACTACATGTCGATGACGTGGAGCATGAATTCCATCGGATAGAACATGCCGACCAGCCCGGCGGCGATTCCAGCCTTGTCGTGGAACACCGACTTGAAGAATACGCCGCGCCGGGTCAGGCCGTCGCCATACCTCACCGAAGACGCGTAGCACTGGGTCCCCCCCGTTTCCATCAACCTGATGTCGGCCTCGTGGTAGACCTGGGCCAGATTGGACGGCGCGATCTCGAAGACGGTCTTGCCCACCACTTCGTCATGGCCATAGCCCAGCATCAGGCAGAAATGGCTGTTGCAGCCGAGATAGCGTCCCTCCCGGTCCTTGAAGAAAATGGGATGGGGAATGACGTCCATCAGCGCCGCCACCATGTCGGTGTCGGTCAGGATGTGCCACGGCGGCGACGGGTTCCCGGACATCAGGCCCTCTGCGCAAGAAATCGGTGGCCCACCTTCTAGCACCGGTGGACCGCAACCGGAAGCCCCGGTACAACCAGCATAATTTTATTACTTTTTGAGGGGGCAATTCGTAAGGGACTTGCGGTCCCGCGGACCCGCCGTCTATTCTTCCGAGCCTTTCGGAAACGGCGCGCGACGTCGAATCGTGCCTGTTTTCCAAGGCCCAAAACGGGCGAATAAACTTAGAGAGTGGGAAAGACATGGCAGACAGGGCTTTGATCACGGTCGACGGCAACGAGGCGTGCGCTTCGGTGGCTTACCGGGTCAGCGAGGTGGCGGCGATCTATCCGATCACGCCCTCTTCCACCATGGGCGAGCTGGCCGACCAGTGGGCCTCGGAAGGGCGCAAGAACATCTGGGGCGTGATCCCCGACGTGGCCGAGATGCAGCACGAGGGCGGCGCCGCCGGCGCGGTGCACGGCGCGCTGCAGGCCGGGTCGCTGGCGACCACCTTCACGGCCAGCCAGGGCCTGCTGCTGATGATCCCCAACATGTACAAGATCGCCGGCGAGCTGACGAGCTTCTGCATGCACGTCACGGCGCGCACCGTGGCGACCCATGGCCTGTCCATCTTCGGCGACCACTCCGACGTCATGGCCTGCCGCCAGACCGGCTTCGCCATGCTGGCCTCGGGCTCGGGCCAGGAAGCCCACGACATGGCCGCCGTCGCCCACGCCGCGACGTTGAAGGCCCGGGTACCGTTCGTGCACTTCTTCGACGGCTTCCGCACCTCGCACGAGGTGACCAAGATCGAGGAACTGAACGACGAGGACCTGCTGGACCTGCTGGACGCCGACGGCATCGCGGCGCACCGCGCCCGCGCGCTGTCGCCCGACCATCCGTCCCTGCGCGGTACCGCCCAGAATCCCGACACCTTCTTCCAGATGCAGGAAGCCCGCAACCCCTGGTACGACGCCTGCCCCGGCATCGTGCAGCAGGAAATGGACCGCTACGCCAAGCTGACGGGCCGCGCCTACAAGCTGTTCGACTATTGCGGCCATCCCGAGGCCGAGCGGGTGATCATCATCATGGGCTCGGGCGCCGAAACGGTGCACGAGACCGCCATCGCCCTGGCCGCCCGGGGCGAGAAGGTGGGCGTGCTGAAGGTTCGCCTCTACCGCCCGTTCTCCATTGACGCCTTCATTTCCGCCCTGCCGCCCAGCGTGCGCGCCATCGCCGTGATGGACCGCTGCAAGGAGCCGGGCGCCATCGGCGAGCCGCTGTATCTCGACGTGCTGGCGGCCCTGGCCGAGGCCAAGGCGGCGGGCAACCGCGCCACCGCCGCCGACCCGCTGATCATCGGCGGCCGCTACGGCCTGGCGTCCAAGGAGTTCACTCCCGCCATGGCCAAGGCGGTGTTCGACGAACTGTCCAAGGCCAAGCCCAAGACCCACTTCACCGTGGGCATCACCGACGACGTCACCCACCTGTCGCTGACCCCGGACGAGTCGTTCAAGCTGGACCAGCCCAAGGTCAAGCGCGCCGTGTTCTTCGGCCTGGGCGCCGACGGCACGGTGGGCGCCAACAAGAACTCCATCAAGATCATCGCCGAGAATGCCGGCTTCCAGGGCCAGGGCTATTTCGTCTATGACTCGAAGAAGTCGGGCGCCATCACCATCTCGCACCTGCGCTTTTCCCCCGAGCCGATCCAGTCGGCCTACCTGCTGGACGAGGCCGATTTCGTCGCCTGTCACCACTTCGTCTTCCTGGACAAGTACGAAGTGCTGCGCTACGCCGCGCCGGGCGCCACCTTCCTGCTGAACTCGCCCTACCCCAAGGACGAGGTGTGGAACCATCTGCCGCGCGAAGTGCAGCAGGAGATCATCGACAAGAAGCTCAAGGTCCATGTGATCGATGCCCGCAAGGTGGCGCTGGCCACCGGCATGGGCAACCGTATCAACACCATCATGCAGACCTGCTTCTTCGCGCTGTCGGGCGTGCTGCCCAGGGACGAGGCCATCGGCCACATCAAGAAGGCCATCGAGAAGACCTACGGCCGCAAGTCCGAGAAGCTGGTCGCCAAGAACTTCGAGGCGGTGGACGAGACCCTGCACCACCTGGAAGCGGTGAGCATTCCGGCCGAGGCCACCTCGAACCGCGCCCTGCCCCCCATCGTGCCCGAGGACTCGCCCGACTTCGTCAAGCGCGTCTCGGCCCTGATGCTGTCCAACCACGGCGACCGCCTGCCGGTCTCCGCCTTCCCGGTGGACGGCACCTGGCCGACCGGCACCGCCCGCTTCGAGCGCCGCAACATAGCCGCCGAGATTCCGGTGTGGGATGAAGGCCCGTGCATCCAGTGCAACAAGTGCGCCCTGGTCTGCCCGCACGCCGCCATCCGCGCCAAGGTGGCCTCGCCCGCCGACATGGCGGCCGCCCCCGCCTCGTTCAAGCGCATGGATTATCGCGGCAACGAGTTCAAGGGCGACGCCTACATCATCCAGGTGGCCCCCGAGGACTGCACCGGCTGTACGCTGTGCGTCAAGGTCTGCCCCGGCAAGGACAAGAAGGACCCCAACCGCATCGCGCTCCGCATGGAGCCCAAGGACCCCATCCTGGAGACCGAGAAGAAGAACTGGGCGTTCTTCGTCGACCTGCCGGAAGTGAACAAGGAGAAGCTGGGCACGCCGACGGTGAAGACCGCCCAGTTGCTGCAGCCGCTGTTCGAATTCTCGGGCGCCTGCCTGGGCTGCGGCGAGACCCCCTACATCAAGCTGATGACCCAGTTGTGGGGCGACCGCCTGATGATCGCCAACGCCACCGGCTGCTCGTCCATCTATGGCGGCAACCTGCCCACCACGCCCTACACCCAGAACGCCGAGGGCCGCGGCCCGGCCTGGGCCAACTCGCTGTTCGAGGACAACGCCGAGTTCGGCTTCGGCTTCCGTCTGGCGGTGGATCAGCACAAGAACCACGCCCGGCTGCTGCTGGCGGCCCTGACCGCCACCGGCCAGGTGCCGGAAAAGCTGTCCAACGAGATCGCCCACGCCCCCCAGGCCACCGAGGTGGAGATCGCCGCCCAGCGCGGCCGCATCCTCGACCTCAGGAAGGTGCTGGCCGGGCTCAAGACGGTGGAGGCCCGCCAGCTCGAGCAGGTGGCCGACTATCTGGTGGAAAAGGTGGTGTGGATCGTCGGCGGCGACGGCTGGGCCTATGACATCGGCTATGGCGGCCTGGACCACGTCTTCGCCTCGGGCAAAAACGTCAACATCCTGGTCATGGACACCGAGGTCTACTCCAACACCGGCGGCCAGCAGTCCAAGGCGACCCCCATCGGGGCCTCGGCCAAGTTCGCCATCGCCGGCAAGACCCTGCCCAAGAAGGATCTGGGCATGATGGCCATGGCCTACGAGGACGTCTACGTCGCCAACGTGGCCTTCGGCTCCAAGGACGTGCAGACCATGCGCGCCTTCCAGGACGCGGTGTCCTGGCCCGGCGTGTCGCTGATCGTCGCCTACTCCCACTGCATCGCCCACGGCTACGATCTGGCTCATGGCCTGGACCAGCAGAAGATGGCGGTGGAAGCCGGCTATTGGCCGCTCTATCGCTGGGACCCGCGCAAGATGGGCACCGGCGAAAGCCCGCTGACGCTGGACAGCAAGGAGCCCAACGGCAAGCTGTACGACTTCATGAAGGGCGAGGCCCGCTTCCAGATGGTGGAACGCGCCGATCCCGAGCGGTACCGCCGGCTGGTGGAAAGCGCCGAAACCCAACTGCGCCGCCGTTTCGCCATGCTGCGCCGCTTCGCCGGCCTGCCCGACGCCCCGCCGCCGGTGGGGGGCAAGGAGGCGGCCGAGTAGAGTTGCCGCCGCGAAATTGGGCTATCGCCCAAACCCATCCGGGGCTTTTGCCCCGGCCCCCCTTTGAATTCATCGGGGGAGCGTGATGAGAGAGCCCCTTCCGAAAACGGGAGGGGCTTTTTCGTTGGTTCATCCGGACTTCCGGTAAAGGACCCAAGCTGACCACCTATCCAGCCATTGGCCGGCACAGAAGACAGGCGGTATGTAATCAGGAATCAATATAGCGTTGGCTGCTCTGCGCCCATGATGGTCGTTAGCTTGATCTTAGCAACGTCTCCATAGCGGACGCGCCCGGTCAGCCCTTGCCTACCGGATGCTGGGGGAGATGGCTACGCTTACGTCGCACAGGCGGAGTGGCGCTTTTGGCTGCGGCCGCGTATAATGAGGCGTCGACTGCGCGCCCCCTCAAACGTTTATATTTATTGCGCCGAACATCTTTTGATCGTAATATCTGGGTGGATTTTTCGGAGGGATTATGCTTGAACATTTCCTGATTGCGATGGCCGCGCATGCCACAGTGGACATCTCGAAAGAAGCGCTCAAGTTCGCGTTCGACTATGTGGCGGCCCGTCGCCCCGATCTTGCTAAAGCCGCTGCGCAAGCGGAGACCTCCGGCAACCTTCAAGATATCGAGAAGGTTTTCCGGGACGCCGTGGGCGTGATCGTCGCCGAGGCGTCCAACGGATTGATCAAGATCGATGCGGGAGTCCTGGAAGCTCTCAACGGGATCAAATTTGACCACCAGCACGGTGAAGTCCAAATCGCAGGAGCACGGATTTCCTCCAAGGTACTTGTGACTGGCGGTGGCGCTGGTGCCACTGGCAAGACGGTGATTGGAGGGAATACCTCGTTGCGCAGCCAGGGAACCTCTATTGAGGTTGGAACCGGGTGTTCCATCGTCATGACCGGCGGCGCGACCATCAAGCAGACCTGAAACTCCGCCGCTAGGCGCTCGGTTCGCTGGGGTGCAACCCAGCACTTGATATCGATGTTATGGCCACCGGAGGACCGACCGAACTCAGGAGAGGGGCTTAGCATACCTGCCCGGCTCAAAGTCTAATTTCATCGACACGCGACAGAACCGGCCCTTTCCGACCGCAGCGGAAAGGGCCGGCATGGAGTCCACCTGACAGTAATCCGTGAGCATCATGCAATCTCCCCAGCCCATCAGGTCCAGGAGCCGAGGCTCCTGGTGGGAGTGCGAGGGCGAAGCTCTCGCATCGGCGTTCCCCGCTTGAATCGAACTCATCCAGGCCGTGCACCTTTCCCCTTGCCGCCCCCTCCCCGTCTCCGTTAGCCTCGGCGCCAGTGGTAATACCGGAGACGAGAGATGCGTATCCTGATCCTGGGTGCCGGGGCGACCGGCGGCTATTTTGGCGGGCGGCTGGCCGAGTCCGGAGCGGACGTGACCTTCCTGGTACGCCCCAAGCGCGCCGCCCTGCTGGCCGAGAAGGGATTGCGCATCCAAAGCCCGCACGGTGACGCCCGGCTGGCGGTCAAGACCGTCACCGCCGACACCCTATCGGGTCACTGGGACGTAGTCCTGCTGTCATGCAAGGCCTATGACCTGGACGAATCCATCAAGGCCATCGCTCCGGCGGTGGGACCGGACAGCGCCGTTCTGCCCATTCTCAACGGTCTGGCCCATTACGGCGCGCTGGACGCGGCGTTCGGGGCCGGGCGGGTGATCGGCGGGCTGTGCCACATCTTCTCGACCCTGGGCAAGGAGGGCGAGATTCTGCACATGAACGCCATCCACCGCATCACCTTCGGCGAGCGTTCGGGCGGCACCTCGCCCCGCACCGAGGCGCTGGCCAAGGCCTTTGCCGGCGCCAATTGCGAAACCCGCCATTCCCCCGAGGTCATGCAGGAAGCCTGGGAGAAGTATGTTCTGCTCGCCCCGCTGGCCAGCATGACCTGTCTGATGCGGGCCAGCGTCGGCACCATCATGGATACCGGGGACGGCGAGGCCCTGATGCGCGAGACGTTCGAGGAATGCGCCACGGTGGCGGCGCGGGCCGGACATGGGCCGCGCCCCGAGGCCCGCGATCTGGCGCTGGGCTTCCTCACCCAGAAGGGCTCGGCCATGACCGCCTCCATGATGCGCGATCTGGAGGCCGGCGGCCCCACCGAGGGCGAGCACATCGTCGGCGACATGCTGCGCCGCGCCCGGGCGGCGGGCGTGGCGGCACCGATGCTGCGCACCGCGCTGGCCCATCTGCAGGCCTACGAAATCAGACGGAAAGCCTGAGAGTCAGGCCTGCGGCCGCAGGAATTCGGCCAGCAGGAGGCGGCCCTCGTCGTCAAGGTCAAGGGAGACCTCCCGGATGACGGCGGGCTGGGCCGCCCGGCGAAAGGCGTCGCGCTCCTCGGCGGACAGGCGGGTGGCCGCCATGCGGCGGAACAGCGCCGGCAGGCCGCGCTCGGAATTCTCGATGCTCCGCGCCAGGGCCCGCCCCACCGTCAGGGCCGCGTCGGCCGCCCGGCGCACCGCCTGCTGTTCCTCGGCGGACAGGCTGTCGAAGCATTGCCGGTTGAACAGCCAGATCAGCGGCGAATACAGGTGATCGGTGAGGGTGACGTATTTCTGCACCTCGTCGAAGCGGCTGGACAGGATGACCTGCGGCGTATTCATCTGACCGTCGGCCACTCCGGCCGACAGGGCGGCCAGTTCCTCGCGGGACGAGATGGCCACCGGCACCGCGCCCAGGGCACCGACCATGGTTTCCTGCGACTTGAAGCCGGGAATCACGCGGATCTTCAGGCCGCGCATGTCCTCCGGCGTTCGAATCGGCCGGCGGGAATTGGTCACCACCGACAGCCCGCCGCCATCGCCGTAGCCCAGCACCATCATGCCGGTGCGCCGCTCCAGCCCCTCGGCCAGCATCATGCCGAACGGGCCGTCATAGACGGCCTGCGCCGCCTCGGCCGAGGCGGGAACGAAGGGAATCTGGGTGATGGCCAGCGGCGGATAGGCCGGGGCGACCCCGCCGATGGTGGCGAAGCCGGTCTGCACCACGTTGCGCCCGATCAGCCGGGCGATCTCGCGGTTGCCGCCCAATTGCCCGGCGGGAAAGATGCCGACCTTGAGGCGGCCTTCGGTCAGTCCCTCCACCTGCCGTTTGAACTCGGCCGCCATGGCGGCGGTGGGATTGCTGGCCGAATTCTGCTTCTGGGTGTGGGCCAGAAAAATCTCGCGGACCGGAGCCGGCGGCGCGGGCTGCTCCGCACGGGCGGCGCGGATGGCGGCCAAGGCTGCCAGGCCGCCGGCGGCGGCGCGGAGAACGGAACGGCGACCGGGCATGCTGCTCATTTCCCCTCGAAGTGAAGCACGCCGTCCCAGCCCTCGCCGGGCGGTGCGGCACGATGACCGGCCACCAGCCCGAGATACAGGCTGGCCGGCCCGTCCTCGCCATGAGCCGCCAGATAGGCCTCGAAAGCCTGGGCGGCACCGGCCCAATCCTGGGCCAGATACAGCTTCAAGGCGGCGTTCCACTCGGAACAGGCCTGGAGCTGCCCTTCGTCGGCGGCATAGGGGGCGCCGGGCTCCAGTGCCCCCACCAGTTCGAACAGCGGCACCGGCTGGCTGACCCCGGCGGGCGCCACCACGCCCAGGGGCCGGAACAGGAAGTGCCCGCGCCCCTCCTTCTCCACCGGGCCGGTGGCCAGGATCGAGGTGCCGAATATCTTGTTCAGACCCTCGATGCGCGACGCCAGATTCACCTCGGCTCCCAGGGCGGTGTACTGCATGCGGTCGCTGCAACCCACATTGCCGACCACCGCCATCCCGGAATGCAGGCCGAAGCGGGTCGGCATGGGCGGGAAGGCATTGGCGACCAGATCGTGGTTCAACTGCTCGGACAACGCCCGGCAGGCCAGCACCGTGCGGCAGGCGTTGACCACATGGTCGTCATCCAGGTTCGGCGCGTTCCAGAACGCCATGACGGCGTCGCCGATGAACTTGTCGATGGTTCCCCGGTGCTGGATGATCTCGCCCGACATCATCTCGAAATAGATGGACAGGCGGTGGGCGACGTCCTCGGGAGCCATGAACTCCGAGGTATGGGTGAAGCCCTGGATGTCGGTGAACAGGATGGTCAGCGGCCGCCGCTCGCCGTCGATGGTGGCGACCCCGCCCGAGTTCATGATGTTGCGGACCAGATCCTTGGGCACATAGGCGGCGAAGCAGCGCAGGGCGGCCTTCATCCGGCTGAAGGCCTCGGCCAGGGTGTGCACCTCGATGACCGCGGAACGGATGACGGTATCGGCGGTGAGGTTCAGGCTCTCGATGTCGCGCACCTCGCCGGTCAACGCCTCGATGGGCCGCGTCAGCAGACGGGATGCCCAGGCCACCCCGGCGCCGGCCAGGATCAGGAAGACGGTGCCGATCAGCAAAATCCGCAGACTGGCCCGGCGCAGCGGCGCGATGAAGTCGCTTTCCGCCGCCACCACGCCGATGGTCCAATGCTTGCCGAAATCCTCGGGAAAGGGCGTGAAGGATACCAGATAGGTCTCGCCCCCGGCTCCCAGCCCGGCCTCGAAGCGGTCCCCCAGGGAGGTGCGCAGGCGGGCGGCGTCGGCCACCACCCGGTCGGCGATCTGATCGACCCGGGCGATCTCCAGCCCTTCGGGTCCCTGGATGACGGCCTGCTCCGGATCGGGATAGCCGAGCAGGCGGTTCTCCTCGTCCAGGATGAAGATCCGCCCCTTGGTTCCCACCGCCCGCTCCGCCAGATGGCGGGACAGGGTCTCGGTCAGCAGATCGGCGGCGAACACCCCCATCAGGGCGCCGTCATCGGTGGTCAGGCGCTGCGACAGGGTCAGACCGGGCTTGCCGATGCTGCTGAACACATGGACGCCCGAGGTGGCGACGCCCGGCGTTTCCGCCGCCGCCTTGTACCAGGAGCGGCGGCGCGGGTCGTAGACCGCCTTGGGAGCCCGCTCGACCCCGACCACGTCACCCCAGGCGGTGATGTAGATCCAACTGTCCACCACCTCGCCCTCGACGGCGTCGATGATGCGAAGGGCGAAGCGGGCCTCGGGCGGCGGATGGCGGCCCAGCAGCCCCTTGCCGCCCGGCGGCGGCAGGCGGATCACCTCGTAGAAGGCGCCATCCTTGGCGAAGCCGAAGAACAGGGCATAGAGATCGGGAAAGGCTTCCAGCGTGTCGATCAGCGGGCGCAGGGTCTCGACCCGCCGCAGCTTCTCCCCCTCGGCCTTGCCGAAGGCGGTGGAGAGGTCCACCACGCGGGCCATGGGGACCAGCAGGTTGCGCACCCCCGACACCACGTCACGGGTGGCGCCGTCCATGGCGTTCTGGGCAAGCTCGGCGGCAAGGTGGGAGTTCTGGCGGTAAAGGACCGTGGTCATCAACCCGGTCAGCGGCAGCATGATACCGAGGAAGATGGCGGCGATGCCGACTCTCAGCCGGATTCTGGGCCGTTCCGACCGCTCACTCACCCTGCCCCCCAAAAACCATAAATTCCATGCGGACTATAGACCAGCCATCCGGATTGGAATAGTTACGGATTGTGTCGGGAACGTGTGAATTCCATGAATGGTCGACGGGCGACCGATCAGCAATCGGCGTACCAGCGGATGAAGAAGGTATCGTCGCCTTCCTCGCGCAGGCCCATGGTGGGAGCACCGGTATCGTCGATCAGCCCCATCTCGTGCAGCCAGCGCACCACCTTGCGGAAATGGGCGAGGTTGTGGAGGCTGGTGCCGCCTTCCAGCCAGTTCTGCTCGAGGAAGGCCAGCACGGCGGGCTGGCCCAGTTCGGCCTCCCACAGGATGCCGAGCAGCGAGCACAGCCCCTCCTCCACGTCGCGTTCGGGCAGGAACAGCGACTGCACCGCGTCGGCCTCGGCCTTGCGGCCGGTTTCCGGCCCGGCCCCCAGACCGAAATCCAGCACCGGCCGGCGCTCGGGCGAGGATAGCTGATAGTGGGCCACCTCATGGATCAGCACGCTGGGCTCCAGATGAACCGCCACCGCCTCGCCGTCCCAGGTGAAGTGCTCCTGGGGGCTCATCTCGAGAATCTTGAAGCCGAAGCGCCGGCACAGTTCCACCGCTCCCTTCTGATGCTCGGGGTCGGTGGACAGCGTCAGCAGATCATCGTCGGGCACCAGGGCGGTGACGCGGCGGAACACGGCAAGCGCCAGCGGGTCGATGGCCAGGGCCTCTTCGAAGCCGCTCTTCAGCCCGGCCAAGCCGGTATGGTCGATGGGAGTGAGGATCATGGCAGGGTTTTAGTCGCGGACCTTGACCTTGGCAAGGGGGGGCGCTAAAGGACGCCTCTGATTCCCCTTCGCCTCAAGGACCAAGCATGGACAGGATCCGCATCGTCGGCGGGACGCCGCTCAAGGGCACCATCACCATCGGCGGCGCCAAGAACGCCGCGTTGGCCTTGATGCCGGCCTGCCTGCTGACCGAGGAAACCCTGGCGCTGTCCAACCTGCCCCATCTGGTGGACATCACCACCATGGCCAATCTTCTGGCCCAGCACGGGGTGACCATGGCGCTGAACGGCAGCGCCACCAATGGCGGCCATACCGGAAGGGTGCTGGAACTGACCGCCGCCACCATCGGCAACACCACCGCGCCTTACGATCTGGTGCGCAAGATGCGCGCCTCGGTGCTGGTGCTGGGGCCGCTGCTGGCCCGCTTCGGCGAAGCCCGCGTCTCCCTGCCCGGCGGCTGCGCCATCGGCACGCGGCCCGTCGACCTGCACCTGAAGGCGCTGGAGCAGATGGGCGCCAGGATCGAACTGGACGGCGGCTATATCGTCGCCTCCGCCCCGGGCCGCCTCAAGGGCGCCCACATCATCTTCCCGCAGGTCACCGTGGGCGGCACCGAGAACATCCTGATGGCCGCCACCCTGGCCGAGGGCGAGACGGTCATCGCCAACGCGGCGCGCGAGCCCGAGGTCTCCGATCTGGCCGAGTGCCTGGTGGCAATGGGCGCCAAAATCGAGGGCATCGGCACCGGCACCCTCAGGGTCCAGGGCGTCGAGCGTCTGCACGGCGCCGAGTACTCGGTGGTCCCCGACCGCATCGAGACCGGCACCTACGCCGTGGCCGCCGCCATCACCAGGGGCGATATCGAACTGGTCGGCGCCCGCTTCGACCTGATGGAATCGGTCAACAAGGTGCTGATGGAATGCGGCGTCCACGTGGAGGAGACTCCGCGCGGCATGCGCGTCTCCGCCGACCGGGGCGAGATCACCGGCGTCGACATCATGACCGAGCCCTATCCCGGCTTTCCCACCGACATGCAGGCCCAGCTGATGGCGCTGATGTCCACGGCCAAGGGCGCCTCCATGATCACCGAGACCATCTTCGAGAACCGCTTCATGCACGTTCCCGAGATGACCCGCATGGGAGCGCGGATCAACGTCCACGGCTCGTCGGCCATCGTGCGCGGCGCCCCCAAGCTGTCGGGCGCCCAGGTGATGGCCACCGATCTGCGCGCCTCGGTGTCGCTGGTGCTGGCCGCCCTGGCCGCCGAAGGCGAGACCATCGTCAACCGCGTCTATCACCTGGATCGCGGCTATGAGCGGGTCGAGGAAAAGCTGGCCGCCTGCGGCGCCCGGATCGAGCGCCTCAAGGACGGCGCGGCGGAGTAGGGTATTTCACGGTTCTAACGCGGATTCGGTGGATTCACCACGAAGGCGCGAAGGCACGAAGAAGGAGGAAGGAATGGAATTTTTCTTCCTCTTCGTGATCCTTCGTGCCCTCGCGCCTTCGTGGTGAACAACCCTATTTGTGCAGCAGGGCGACAGCCTTGGCGAGCCAGCCCAGCTTCCAGGCCAGGGCCACGGCACCCACCACCACCACGGCGAAAACGGCGGAGCGCCACGGCGGCTCCTTCTGGGCATAGGGGTCCTTGAGGGAACGCTGGGCGCCTTCGGGCAGCCTGGCGAGATGGGTCAGCGCCGTTCCGAACGGAATGTTGATGCGGGCATGGGTGTTCACCGCCCAGCCGTTGGCGTCGAGGATCGGCCCCAGGTGGCGCTGGTGCAGCTTGAACGAGGCGATGATCATGCTTGGCCCCGATACCGCCAGCATGGCGCCGAACAGGGCCAGGGGAATCTGCCACCACGGCAAGGCCAGGAAGCCGGTGACCACAGAGGCCAGCGCCGTGCCGATGGCGCCGATGGCCAGACCCAGGGCGGCGAAGATGCCGGCGAAGCGTCCGGCGTCGAAGGGGGCGGGAGCGGCCGGCGCGGCGGCGGACGCCGCCGGGGCCGGTGCGGCGGGCGGGGCGGCCGGCTTGGCGCCCGGCAGGGGAATCTTGGGCGACACGGCGACGGCGGCCACCTGATCATCGGCGGCCTTGGCCCGCGCGGCGGCGGCCTTCTCCACCATCTGGGCGATCATCTTGCCCACCTTCTTGTAGGGCGCCCAGAAGGACTGGCGGATGCTGATGGGATGGTCGATGAGGTGGACGATGGTGGCATCCCAGTCCACGCCCTTGCGGTCATAGAACACGCCGTTGCGCCCGACCATCAACTGGTCGGAATCGCCGTCGGTGACGGCGGCGGCGATGTACATCTTCTCGCTGTCCTCGACGCCCCGGCGGCGGCATTCGCAATAAACCAGGTAGATGCGGCTGAGCGTGGCGATCACCGCGTGCTTGCCCGGCTCCTCCACCTTGACGCACAGGTCGCAGGACCGTCCGTCGATGAACAGCGTGCCGGCCTGGAACACCGCCTTGTGCTTCCTGGTGTAGAAGTCGCGGAAGGCGACGAAATTGTTGAGCAGCACCGCCAGATCACGGCAGCAGCGCAGCAGCTTGTCCACGGAATCGATGGCCATGGCCTCGGCCTCCAGGGCCAGGTCCTGGGCGATCAGCGCTTCGATGGCGGTGCGGGCCTCCATGCCCAGGATGGCCTTGATGCGCTCGGTGCCCAGCGCCCCCACCGGCCCTTCGGGCATATCCTTCGCCCAGGCGGCCCGCGCCGCGAAACGGCGTTTGAGCCCGGCCCAATCCTCGGCCGACAGGGTCTGGCGCTCGCCCAGCAGCGGCACCACCACCTCGGCCCGGAAGCGGTCCATGGCGGCGGCCCAGGCGGGGTTGAGCCCGGCCCCCAGCGGCAGTTCCGCTCCGGCGGTGACCGCCGCCAGGGGGAAATCGGCCAGTTCCGGGGATTCGGGCGACAGCAGGTGCCCGGCCAGCCCGGCCCAATCCTCTTCCGAACGGTTGAGCGGCCCGGCGGCACGGGCGTCGAAGGCGGCCAGGGCGCAACGGGTGAACCAGTCGTCCAGCTTGGCCGCCACCGCCGCCACCGCCTCGGCCGCCTTGCCGGATTCGCCGGCCACCGGGTTGAGATCGGCATCCCCGTCCGCCCTGCCGGCCCAGGCGGCATAGGCCTCGGCGGCCTCGAAGAAGGCCTTCACCTTATCCATGGATACGCCGGGCAGGCCGCCGCGGTCGGTCTCGCCGCCCAGGCAGGCGATGATGTCCTCGATCACCGAGCGCAAGGCCCGGTCCTCGACGATCTCGGCCGGCACGATGCCGTCGCCGTTGAAGTCGTTGGCGGCGAACACCTCCTGCACCCCCGCCACCTCGGTCAGGGTAATGGTGTGGGCGTCGGCCTTGCCGCTTTTCACCAGGATGCGCTTGGCCGCCGCCAGCACGGCGCGTCCCTCGGGCTTGGAATCGTCGATGGCCTCCAGCGGCAGCGCGTCCTCGCGCCGCAGCAGCAGATCGGGCTGCTTCAGCAGGTTTCCCGCCCATTCCACCACGGCGATGACCTCGCCGGCGCGGATACGGCCGTCCTTGTCGGCATCGATGATGTCCAGGGTGCGCTGGTCCAGCTCGATGCCCCGCGTCGGGCAGGACAGCGCCGCCCACAGCTTCTGGTCCAGGGACCCCAGGCTCATCAGCGCCCGGCCGGTGTCGAGCCGGACCTGGTCGAAGCCGCCGGCCCGGAAGAACTTCCACTGCATCGGCCCCTGGTTGCCGCCGGTTTCGTCGCTCATGTCCGCCCCCTGGAATTGAACCGTTCAATCATGCCCGAAGTGAGAGCGGAGGCAAGCGTTACACTGTGTTACCCCCACCCTTCCGGCAGACATCGCCTCGTTACCTTCGCATGTTCTAATACAAACATGAGCGGGGAAGAGTGATAGGAGGCTATCATGAAGACCATCCTCAAGACCCTCGCAGCCCTTGCCGCCGTCGCCGTCGTCGCCTCGTGCACCGCGAATGCGGCCGACCAGTCCACCACCCGGCAGGGCTGGGGTCCGGGCTGGCGCCACGAGCAGATGGTCAAGGCCTACAAGGACGGCACGTTCACCCCCGGCCAGGGTCCCGGCTTCGGGCGCGGCCCTGGGTACGCCATGTGGGGTGGTGGTCCCGGAATGGGACGCGGCATGATGGCTTCGGCCGTCGGCCCGGACGGCAAGATCGATCCGACCAAGCTGCCCGCCGATTGCCCGATGCGCCAGAGCCTGATCCAGGCCCCCACCCAGTAGACCCGGCCCAGTAGCAATCAATTGCGCAAAGTCCCGCCCCCGGCTTGACAGTCGGGGGCGGGACTTTGATTCTAGGGGGATGCGCAAATTCCTCGCCCCCCTGATCGTCTCGACCATGCTCGCCGCCCCGGCCTGGGCCAAGGACGAGCTCGCCATCGGCATCACCCAGTTTCCGGCGACGCTGAACCCGTCCATCGAGTCCATGCTGGCCAAGACCTATGTCCTGGCCTTCGCCCATCGTCCCATCACCGCCTACGATGCCTCGTGGCAGTTGACCTGCCTGCTGTGCGAGAAGCTGCCGACCATCGAGAACGGGCTGGCCAAGGTGGAAACGCTGGAGGGCGGCAGAAAGGGGATCGCCGCCACCTATGCACTGCGCGCCGACGCCAAATGGGCCGACGGCACGCCGGTGACCACCGACGACGTGGTGTTCAGTTGGGAGGTGGGCCGCCACCCCCAGTCGGGCGTGGCGGCGGCCGAACTGTTCCGCCGCATCACCCGGGTCGAGGTCAAGGATTCCCGCACCTTCACCCTGCATGTGGACAAGGTCACCTTCGACTACAACGCCATCAACGACCTGCACCTGCTGCCCGCTCATATCGAGCGCAAGCGCTTCGAAGGCGCCCCCTCCGAGTACCGCAACCGTACCGCCTACGACCAGGATTCCACCAATCCCGGCCTCTATAACGGCCCCTACCGCATCACCTCGGTGGTCCAGGGCAGTCATGTGGTGCTGGAGCCCAACACCTACTGGGGCGGGACAAAGCCGGGCTTCAAGCGCATCGTCATCAAGGCCATCGAGAATACCGCCTCGCTGGAGGCCAACCTGCTGTCGGGCGGCGTCGACATGATCGCCGGCGAGTTGGGCCTGCCGCTGGAGCAGAGCCTGGCCTTCGAGAAGCGCCATGGCGCCCGCTTCAACGTGATCACCAAGCCCAGCCTGAGCTACGAGCACCTGGACCTCAACCTGTCGTCGTCCCTGCTGTCCGAGCCCAAGGTACGCCGCGCCCTGCTGCTGGGCCTCGACCGCGAGACCATCTCGCGCCAGCTTTTCGAGGGCCGCCAGATCGTCGCCGAATCCGTGGTGCCGCCGCTCGACTGGGTCTTCGCCGCCGACCTGCCGAAAGCGAGCTTCGATCCGGTCCGCGCCAATCAATTGCTGGACGAGGCCGGGTGGATGGTCGGACCGGGCGGCGTCCGGGTCAATCACCGGCGCGAGCGCCTTTCCCTGGAACTGGTCACCACCGCCGGCAACCGTTCGCGCGAACTGATCGCCCAGGTGATGCAGGCCCAGTGGAAGAAGATCGGCGTCGAATTGCGGATCAAGACCGAGCCGCCCCGCGTGATGTTCGGCGACACGGTGACCCGGCGCAAATTCCCCCACATGGCGCTGTTCGCCTGGTACTCGGCGCCCGAGAGCGTGCCGCGCTCGACACTGCACTCCTCCATGATCCCCAATGCCGGCAACAACTGGTCGGGCCAGAACTACCCCGGCTATGCCAGCCCGGCCATGGACCAGTTGCTCGATTCCGTCGAGGTGGAACTGAGCAAGGACAAACGCAAGGCCATCTGGCGCGACATCCAGGCCCTTTACGCCGCCGATCTGCCGGCCCTGCCGCTGTTCTTCAAGTCGGATTCCTTCATCCTGCCCAAGGAATTGAAGGGGGTACAGCCCACCGGCCATCAGGACCCCTCCCCCTATTGGGCGGAGAACTGGCGGTGGGAGTGAGCGCCCGCCTGCTCCAGTCCGTCCTCGTCTTGTTGCTGATGTCCTTCGTGGTCTACGGCCTGATGGGTCTGATGCCCGGCGATCCCATCGACCTGATGATCGCCGGCGATCCCCGCCTGACCCCGGACGACGCGGTGCGGCTGAAGGCGCTCTATGGCCTCGACCAGCCGTGGATGGAACGCTGGCTGCGCTGGCTGGGGCAGTTCATCCAGGGAGAACTGGGCTATTCCCGCCTGTACGCCCGCCCGGTGGCAGAGGCCATGGCTCCGGCGCTGGGCAACAGCGCCCTGCTGATGCTGTCGGCCATGGCGCTCTCGCTGTCCGTCGCCATTCCGCTGGGCATCCTCGCCTCGCTCAGGCCCGGCGGTCCGCTCGACCGGCTGGTCAACCTGCTGGCCTTCGCCTCGGTGTCGGTGCCGGTATTCTGGCTGGGCCTGATGCTGATCGTGGTGTTCGCCGTCGGCCTGGGAATGCTGCCGGCCGGCGGAGTCGAGACCGTGGGCGGCGGCGGCCTTGCCGACCGCCTGCGTCACATGGTGCTGCCGGTGGCCGCCCTGGCCCTGGCCGGCATCGGGCAGGCGGCGCGGCACATGCGGGCCGCCATGATCGGCGAGGCCGGCGCCGATTACATCCGCACCGCCCGCGCCAAGGGGTGCGGCCCGACCCGCGTGGTGCTGGGCCATCAGTTGCGCAACGCCCTGCTGCCCATCACCACCATCGTGGCGCTGGAGTTCGGCGGGCTGTTCTCCGGCGCGCTGATCACCGAGACGGTGTTCGCCTGGCCCGGCATGGGCCGCCTGATCTACGAGGCGGTGATGGGCAACGACTTCAATCTGGCCCTGTCGGGGCTTCTGCTGGCCACCGCCATGACGCTGACCGGCTCCATCCTGGCCGACATGGCCTATCTGCGCCTCGATCCCCGGATCGGCCGGAAATGAGGAGCGGCGCCGTCATCCTCGCCCTGCTGCTGGCCGCGATCCTGGCCGCTCCCTGGCTGCTGCCCGCTCCCGACGCCCTGGACCTCATCGCCCGCTTCGGCCCGCCGTCGCCCGAGCATCCGCTGGGGACCGACGATCTGGGCCGCGATATCGGCGCCCGCCTTGCCCAGGGCGGGGTGGTTTCCCTCAGCGTGGCGGCCGTCACCGCCCTGCTGGCGGCGTTGATCGGCACCCTGGTCGGCCTGCTGGCCGGCTATCACGGCGGCAAGGCCGACGCCCTGCTGATGCGCCTGACCGACGGGGTGATGTCGCTGCCCCTGCTGCCGCTGCTGATCGTGCTGGCCGCCGCCGACCCCGCCAAGCTGGGCGTGCCGCCCGGCATGACCGAGTCCGAGGCGTTCGCCGTGCTGCGCCCCGCCGTGATCATCGCCTGCGTCGCCTGGACCGGAGTGGCGCGGCTGGTCCGTGCCGCCACCCTGTCGGTGCGCTCGCGGGATTTCGTCAGGGCGGCCGAAGCACTGGGCGCCAGACCGGCGCGTATCATGCTTCGCCACATCCTGCCCAACGTCGCCTCGCCCATCGTGGTGGCCACCACGCTGTCGGTGGGCAACATCATCCTGATCGAAAGCGCCCTGTCCTTCCTGGGCCTCGGCATCCGCCCGCCCCTGGCGTCCTGGGGCAACATGCTGACCGGCGCCATGGATGTGGTATGGAGTGCCCCATTGCTGGCCTTCTGGCCGGGCGCCGCCATCTTCGTCACCGTGCTGGGCTTCAACCTGCTGGGCGACGGACTGCAGAAGGCGCTGGACCCCAAACGCCTCAGTGACTGAACAGCACCGGCACGGTCATGGAATCCAGCATGTGCCGGGTGGCGCCGCCCAGCACCATCTCGCGCAGGCGGGAGCGGCCATAGCCGCCCATGACCAACAGGTCGACGTCCTCGTCGGCGGCACGGGACAGCAGCATCTCGCCCACGTTGAGGTCGTCCGAGGCCACGTGCTCGCACACCGCGTTGACCCCGTGGCGCGACAGGTGCAGACAGATGTCGGCACCGGGAATATCACCGTGCCCGGCCATGCCGTGGCTGGGATTGATGGCGATGACGTGCACCGTCTCCGCCCCGCTCAGCAGCGGCAGGGCGTCGTGGACGGCGCGGGTGGCCTCGCGGCCGCCGTTCCAGGCGACCATCACCCGGCGCCCCAGGGTGGGAAAGCGCCCGGCGAAGGGTACCACCAGCACCGGACGGCCCACCGCCATGATCAGTTCGTCGGCCATGCGCAGCGCATCGCCGCCCGACTCGGCCTGGCCGATGACCGCCAGGTCGGCGTAGCGGGCGTGCAGCGCCACCGTCTCGGCCATGGGGCCGGTGACATCGCGCCATTCCCGCGTCACGCCCGGCCCGATATCGACGGCATCGACCATGGCCTTGACCCGCCGGGCCGCCTCGGCATCGCCGGCGGCGCGAATCTGGTTGAGGTCGCCGCCGAACTGGGCGGTGAGATGGGAGGGCAGCAATTCCTGATCCCGCACGTTGAGGGTGATCAGATGGGCCTGGAAGCGGGCGGCAAGGCCGGCCGCCAGTTCAAGACGGACCCGGGCGCGCGGGTGATCGTCCACATGGACCAGGATATCCTTGTACGTCATGGCGCACCCCCCGCAAGCTTGGCGACAGGCTATTCTAGCCTGGGAAGGCCGGCTTCACCAAGCCTCCCCACCGAAGGTCAGACCGGCTCAAATGACGTTAATAGCTGGTCGCCTCGCAGGCCTGGCGGTGCAGTTTCAGCACCTTGCACAACTTCACCGCGTCGGAACGGCTCTTCATGGGGCCGGCGACGATGCGCCAGCGGGTGCCCCGCTCACCCTGGTCGACCTTGGGGAAGCTGGCGTCGATGCTTGCCAGTTCCTCGGGGAACTTGGCCTTGATCCTGGTCCAGGTATCACGCGCCGCATCCTCGGTCTTGGCGGTGCCGAGACCGATTCCGGGAGTGCCGCCGCCCGACGGGGACTTGGCGCCGTTGCCGTTGGCCGTTGCCTGGCGCAGCCCGGCGGCGGTGCCCGAGACCGGTTGCTTGGCCAATTGGCTGTCCAGCACCTTCTCGACGGCGGCCTTTTCGCGCTTGGCTTCCTCGGTGGAGACGAGATTGGCGGCGCGCAGGCGCTCGACCCGGCCGACGGCGGTGGCCGCCTCCATCACATCCTTGGGCGGCAGAATCGGCATCTCCACCCTGCGCGGCTCGGCCGGCAGCAGGGCGTCGAGGATGGCCAGACGCTCGGCGCCGTGCTCGGCCGGCGACAACGCGCGGCTTTCCAGCGCCACGCCCAAGGCCCGCAGGCGGTCCACCACCTGCTCCTCGGTCGGGCCGGGACGCTCCAGCCCCTGGGCCGGCGGCAGCGAGGAGGAATAGGGCAGCAGGGCGCCGAGATTGGTATTGCGGCGCCGGGCATGCTCCTCGGGGGTGATCAGCCCCTCGTCCAGCAGGCGGCGCAGGGTGCGGAAACGGGTGGCGACGTTGGTTTCCGCCTGGGTGGCGCCCCGCGTCGACATCATGGAGGCCGGCATGGCCTGCCCCGGCTCGCCCAGCGGCTCGGCGGCCACCGCGCCGCGCGAAACGCCCTGGGGCACCATGGGCTCGAAGGTCTGCGGCGTCATGTCGGTGCCGCGCCCCGAACGGAGCGCCGAGCCGGCCACGGTGCGGCCCAGCAACTTGTCCACCACCAGCAGGTTGGCCTGGGCCACGTCGATCAGCGAGCGCACCTGCGGCCCGCCCTGGGACGGGGTGGTGAGGGTCACCTGCGGCCGGTTGGCGATGATCACCTCGTAATACTGCCGGGCCAGATCGTAGCGGCCGGTAGCCTGATAGACCATGCCGGCGGTATAGAGGGCGTAGGGGTCCTTGGGATTGCGCCGCAGCGCCTCGATGGCCAGACGCTCGGCGGTGCTGTATTCGCCGCGGGTCAGGGCGCTCATGGCCTTTTCGCTGGAATCGTCGTCGAGCAGGGGAGACTTCATCACGGCATCGGTGAAGCCGCGCGGATCGTTCAGCACGCCGCACCCCGCCAGCACTGCCGCCAGCGACACGGCCAGGACGCCCCTGCGCAAGCCTTTCATGCTCATAGACCTCGTCCCCCAACATGGCACGATCATCCGCCCCTCCCGGACTCTCATATCGGGACGGACGGGACAAGACCTTTTCAGCCTTGCCGCCATAATGCGTCAATGAAGGTTCACACTTTGCTAATGGCTGGAAGCGCGGCGGCTGGTATAGTTGCCGGATCGACCGGGGGACGCGATGGACGGCCGGGAAATCGAGTTGAAGCTGGCGCTGGCGCCCGAGGAGATGGCCCGAATCGCCGCGCGCCCCTGCCTGAACACCGGGCGGCTGGCCGACCCGGTGTCGAAGCGCCTGTCCTCCATTTATTACGACACGCCCGACTTCACCCTGGCCGCCCAGGGCATCGCCGCCCGGATACGGCGTACCGGCAAGGGCTTCGTCCAGACGGTGAAGTCCGCCGGCACCAATGTCTCGGGCCTGTTCGACCGCGACGAGTGGGAAGTACCGCTCGCCGCCGCCGATCTGGATTACGGGCAATTGCGTCTGACCGGCTTGGCCGCCTTTGCCGACGAGAGTCTGACCGAACGCCTGTCCCCCGTCTTCGCCACCGAGGTGGAGCGCACCATCCTGCGCCTGGGCGGCAAGGACTGGGAGGTGGAGGTGGCGCTCGACCGGGGCACGGTGGAGGCCGGCGACCGGCGGGAAGAAATCTGCGAGGTGGAGTTGGAGCTGGTGCGCGGCACGCCGGCCCATCTGTTCCAACTGGCGGCCCGCATCATGAAGGAGGTGGCGGCCCACCCGCTCTGCCTCAGCAAGTCGGAGCGGGGATACCGGCTGGCGGCGGGCAAGTCCTCGCCCGTGGTGAAGGCCAAGATGCCGGTCCTGACATCCGCCATGACGGTGGAGGAGGCCTTCCGCGCCATCGCCCGCGCCTGCCTCGAGCACCTGATGCTCAACGAGCGCTGCCTGCTGGCCACCGAGGCCGGCGAGGCCGTCCACCAGATGCGGGTGGCCATGCGCCGCCTGCGCTCGGCCATCAAGGTCTTCAAGAGCATCACCGCCGGCCCCGACCTCGGCCGGGTCAAAGACGACCTGCGCTGGCTGCTGGCCCATCTGGGGCCGGCCCGCGACGCCGAGGTGTTCCTGTCCGAGATCGTTGATCCGGTGCTGGCCGCCCATCCCGACGATACCGGCCTGATCGCCCTGCACACCCATTGGAGCAAGGATCGCGAGACCAAGCTGGCCGCCGCCATCGCCGCCGTGCGGTCGCGGCGCTACGCCGCCATGATCCTCAACCTGGGACGCTGGGTGGAAACCGGTGACTGGCTCGGCCCCCCCGGCGGTCCGCCGCCCAAGCGTCTGGCCGAGCCGGTGGCCGCCTTCGCCGCCCGCCGGGTGGGCAAGGCGGTGCGCAGCCTGCTGAAGGAGGGAGGCGAGGCTCTGTCGCGACTGCCGCCCGAGCATCAACACGCGGTGCGCATCCGTTGCAAGCAGGTCCGCTATGCCGGCGAATTCTTCGCCCCCCTGTCGCCGCGCAAGGGTACCAAGCTGTTCCTGGCGGAACTGTCGGAACTGCAAGATGTGCTGGGCCAGCTCAACGACATCGCCGTGGCCGGACCGAAACTGTCGGGGCGCGGCGCCGAGGCGGGCTCGTCACGCGCCGCCGGCGTGATCGCCGGCTGGCATCAGAGCCGCCGCACCGCCCTGCTCGGCGATGCCGACAAGGCGTGGAAGCGTTGGCGCGCCCTGCCGGTGCCCTGGGACGAAAAATAAGATCGGGCCTCGGAGAGAGCCCTATTCGTCCAGCCTCTTGCCGTCCAGGTCACGGGATTGCCGCTCGGTCTCGCGGCTCGCCGCTTCCTTTTCCTGGCGATTGCGGCCGAAGCGCACCCGGTTGTTCCGGGCAGTCTCCTCGGCCTCGGCCTTGGCGCGCGCCTTGCGCGCCTTGTTGAGATTGACGATGTCCGCCACGGCCACCTCCCATGAGCAATGCACCATCACTCTATAGAGTCGCTTATTCCGCTGTCGAATCGCATCGATGAAAGAAAGAGGCTTGCGCCCCCCGGATTCGACTGCTATATCACCGGCCCTCGCGCGGGTGTAGCTCAGTTGGTCAGAGCGCCGGCCTGTCACGCCGGAGGTCGCGGGTTCGAGCCCCGTCACTCGCGCCATTCCTCTTCTCGAGGAATGGCATCGCAAACGCCGGTCCCTCCAGGGACCGGCGTTTTGCGTTATGGCCCCGCCCAGTTTAATGCACAAATATTCGCCATGAAATATTTTTGCCCATAAACGAGTCACACCCCTTGCCGCAGGCGCCTTGAACGCCATTCTTTGCCGCTTTTTTAAGCCAATGCCTCGGCCCATTGCCCCATTTGCAGGCAATGACCGGCGGCACAAAAAATACGCATACAGCAACTCATTGTTTCCATTAAGCTATCCAAGCTTCTGGCATTTGGCATGCATCTTGAAGCCGGGCCGCCATCCCGCGGCGGCGGCAGCATTTTTGGGCAGAGGAAGCAAATGGAGACCACGAAAACAGGCGCCGATGTATTGTTCATCCTCTTGGGAGCGGTGATGGTTCTGGCCATGCATTCCGGCTTCGCCTTCCTGGAGGTCGGCACGGTCCGGAAAAAGAATCAGGTCAACGCACTGGTCAAGATCCTCTCGGACTTCGCGGTGTCGACCATCGTCTATTTCTTCGTGGGCTATTCCGTCGCCTACGGCACCAGCTTCCTGGTGGGCGCCGACGTGCTGATCGGCAAGACCGGCAACGCCTTCGCGGCCTCGGGCTACGATCTGGTCAAGTTCTTCTTCCTGGCCACCTTCGCCGCCGCCATCCCGGCCATCGTGTCGGGCGGCATCGCCGAGCGCGCCAAGTTCAACACCCAGCTGATGGCCACCGCCCTGCTGGTCGGGCTGGTCTACCCCCTGTTCGAGGGCATGGTGTGGGGGACCCGCTTCGGCTTCCAGGAGCTGATGAAGGGCTGGTTCGGCGTGGCCTTCCACGACTTCGCCGGCTCGGTGGTGGTGCATGCGGTGGGCGGCTGGATCGGCCTCGCCGCCGTGCTGATGCTGGGCACCCGCCTGGGGCGCTATCGCAAGGACGGCCGTCTGGTGGCCTTCCCGCCCTCCAATATCCCCTTCCTGGCGCTGGGCGCCTGGATTTTGTCGGTGGGCTGGTTCGGCTTCAACGTCATGAGCGCCCAGGTGATCGCCGACATTTCCGGTCTGGTCGCCATGAACTCGCTGCTAGCCATGGTGGGCGGCATCGTCACCAGTCTGGTGGTGGGCCGCAACGACCCCGGCTTCATCCATAACGGCGCCCTGGCCGGTCTGGTGGCCGTCTGCGCCGGTTCGGACGTTATGCATCCCATCGGCGCCCTGGCCACCGGCGGCATCGCCGGCGGCATGTTCGTCTGGCTGTTCAATCTGTGCCAGATCAAGTGGAAGATCGACGACGTGCTGGGCGTCTGGGCGCTGCACGGCATGTGCGGCTTCATGGGCGGCATCGCCTGCGGCGTGTTCGGCCAGCAGGCCCTGGGCGGCCTGGGCGGCGTCAGCTTGGGCGCGCAGGTGCTCGGCACGGTCATCGGCGCCGCCATCGGCCTGATCGGCGGCCTGGCGGTCTATGGCGGCCTCAGGGCGACCCTCGGCATCCGGCTGTCGGACGAGGAGGAATTCGCCGGAGCCGATCTTTCCATCCACCAGATCGGCGCCTATCCCGAGGACGCCACCACCGTGCACGACGACGGCCTCGCCATGTCGGTGCACTCGGCCAACAAGCGCCGGGCGGCCGGCTGAATCAGTCGCGCGTCTTGATGAGGAAAGGGCCGCCCCACCGGGCGGCCCTTTTGGTTTTCAGGTCACCACGCTGGAGGCGGGGAAGGTGAGCACCACGCGGGTTCCCTCGCCCACCCGGCTTTCCAGGCTGAGATTGCCGCCGTGCAGTTCCATGAAGCCCTTGGCCAGGGGCAGACCGAGGCCGGTGCCTTCGTGCTTGGGGCTGATGGCGTTTTCAGCCTGCCCGAAGGGCTGCAGCACCATGGGGATGTCCTCGGCGGCGATGCCGACGCCGTCATCCTCGACCACCACGGTGACGCAGCCGTCCACCAGGGCGGCCTCGACCCGGATATTGCCGGATTCGGGGGTGAATTTGGCGGCGTTGGACAGCAGATTGAGAACGATCTGCTTCATCAGCCGCTCGTCGGCGCGGATCATGGGCAGGCCATCCTGGGGGGTGAAGACCAGGGTCTGGCGCTTGTTGGAAACCACGTGGCTGACGAGGCGCATGGCGGCGCGCACCGCCTCGGCCACGTCCACCACGCTTTCGCGCAGGACGACCTTGCCCACCTCGACGCGGGACACGTCGAGGATATCGCTGATCACCCGCAGCAGGTGGTGGGCGGATTCAGAGATGTTGTCGAGAAAGCCGCCATACCGCTCGACGTCGTCGGTCCCCATGATGCTGTGGGCCAGTTCGGAAAAGCCGATGATGGCGTTGAGCGGCGTGCGCAGTTCGTGGCTCATGTTGGCCAGAAAGATGGTCTTGGCCCGGGATGCCGCCTCGGCCGCCTCGCGGGCCGCCTGGGCCTGCTCCTCCGCCTTGGCGCGCCGGCTGATTTCCTTTTGCAGCCAGCGGGTCCGTTCCTCCACCGCCTGCTGCAATTCGTCGTGGGCGCGGCGCAGATAGTCCTCGGCCTGCTTGCGCGCCGTGATGTCGCGGGCGATGCCGGCCAGTCCCACCACCTCGCCGCCCTGGCGGATGGGAACCTTGGTCACCGAATACCACTGGGCATCGCCGGCGGCGTCGGTCACCGCCTCCACCTTGTCCAGTTGCGACGCCCCCTGCTCGATGATGGCCCGCTCCTCGGCCTCGACGGCCTGCGCCCGGTCGGACTCCAGAAGTTCAGCCAGGGTCTGGCCGACCAGATCGCTGGTCTCGGCCAGGCCGATCAGGCGGGCCTGCGGCTGGTTGACGCGCGAGAACTTGAGCTGCAGGTCCTTGATGAAGATGGCGTCGGGAATATTGTTCATCAGGGCCAGCAGCAGGGTGCGTTCCTGCTGCAGGGTCCGGTCCAGGCGCCAGCGGTCGGCGGCGGTGCGCACCACCACCTTCAGTTCCAGCGGGTTCCACGGCTTGGACAGGTAGGCGTGAATCTGGCCAAGATTGACGGCGCTGACCAGGGCGTCCAGGTCGGAATATCCGGTGACCAGCACGCGGGTGGCGTCGGACAGCACCCGCGCCTGCCCCAGGAACTCGGCGCCGCTCATGCCCGGCATGCGCTGATCCGACAGGATCACCGCCATCTCGTGATCCTTCAGGGTCTCCAGCGCCGAGGGACCGTCATGGGCGGTCCACACCTCGAACTCGTCTTCCAGCAGGTCGGTGATGGCCGTGAGGATCTGCGGCTCGTCATCGACGACCAGCACGTGCTCCTTCGCTCCCGTCCGGGAAGTGCTCATCGGCCTCATGCCCCTTCGAGGTTGGCTGGAATCAGAATGCGGATTTCGGTTCCCTGGCCCGGAGTGCTCGACACCTCGATACGGCCGTCATGGCTCTTGATGATGCCGTAGGAGATGGACAGGCCCAGGCCGGTCCCCTGCCCCACCGGCTTGGTGGTGAAGAAGGGGTCGAAGATGCGTTCCCGGATTTCCGGCGGGATGCCGCTGCCGGTATCGCTCACCGCGATGGCGAACATGCCGTCCTGGCGGAAGGTGCGCACCGTGATGGCGCCCTTGCCCTCGATGGCGTCCACCGCGTTGGCGACCACGTTCATGATCACCTGGTTCAGTTGCCCGGCATAGCAGGCCAGCATGTTGTCCGCCGTGTAATTGCGGCGGACCTCGATGCGGTCGCTCATCTTGTGGCGCAGGAACAGCAGAACGGATTCCACCGCCTCCTTGATGTCGACGGTCTTGAACTCGCCCTCGTCCAGACGCGAGAAGGTGCGCAGCTTGACCACCAGCTCACGCACCCGCTCCAGCCCCTGGCCGGTATCGGCGATGCGCTTCCTGGCCTTGTCCAGCTTGGTCACGTGCTCGGGCGACAGGCTGGCCGCCGCCTCGGTCATGACGGCGGCCAGCCAGTTCTCGATGGAGAAGACATTGGACAGCGCGAAGGAGAGCGGATTGTTGATCTCGTGGGCGATGCCCGCCACCAACTGGCCGAGCGACGCCATCTTCTCCGACTGGATCAGATGGACCTGGGTCTCGCGCAGCTTGGTATTGGCCTCTTCCAGTTCGGCATTGGCCCGGGCCAGCCCCTCGGCCAGGGCGGCACGGGCTTCGGCCGCCTCCTTCTCCGCCTTGGCGCGCAGGGTCTCCATCTCGCGCAGGCGGATTTCCTCGACGATGCGCTGGTTCTGCTCCAGCAGGAACTTACGGCGCAGCAGGGCGCGCAGACGGGCGCGCAGCAGACTCATCTCGGTGGACTTGCCGACGAAATCATCGGCGCCGGCCTCCAGCGCGCGGGCGACGTTCTCCTTGTGCTCGTAGGCCGACAGCATCAGCACCACCAGCGGCGCGTCGTCGTCCGAGCGCATCTTGGACAGTTCCTTGCACACGGCGATGCCATCCATCTCGGGCATCACCATGTCGACCATGACGCAGTCGAAATCGCTTTGCGACAGCAGCGCCAGACCATCGGCGCCGCTGGTCACCTGGGTGACGTCGCAGCCTTCGTCGGTCAGTTCCTGGGCCAGGCTTTCGCGGTAGGTGGTGCTGTCGTCGATGATCAGCACTCTGGCCCGGCGGAACAGCGAGCGTCCGACCTCGACGTTGACCGCCTGACGGCGCGCCTTGCGCAACAGGTTATGGACGCGCAGCAGCAGGATTTCCGGGTCCTCGGACTTGGCGACGAAATCGTCGGCGCCGCTTTCCAGGCCGTGCAGCTCGGCCGCCGAGGTCTCGTCGGCGGTCAGCATCATCAGCGGAATGCTCCGCGTGGTGATGTCCATGTGAATCTGGCGGCACAGCTCGTCGCCCTGGATGCCCGGCAGGTGGTAATCGACGATGATCAGGCTGGGACGCTGGCGGTTGATCTCCTCCAGGGCGGCCTCGCCGGAATGGGCGCAGACGGTCCGGAAGCCCTCCTGCTCCATGACCAGTTGGAGCTTCAGCGCCTGGGTCACCGAATCCTCGACGATGAGGATGAGATGGTCGTCGGTCACGTCTTCTCTCCCAGGGCAAGGTCGCGCAGTCTGGAGGCGATGGCGGGCAGCGGCAGGGTTTCGCGCGCGCCGCCCAGCTTGGCGGCGGCGGCGGGCATGCCGTTGACCACGCAGGTGGAAGCATCCTCGACGATAGTGTAGGCCCCCTTGTCGGCCATCTGCAGCAGGCCGTCGGAACCGTCGGAGCCCATGCCGGTCAGCACCACGCCGATGCCGTGTTTGCCCAGGTCACGGGCCATGGCGCTGAACAGCACGGTCCCCGAGGGCTTCTGGTTGCAGACGGCCGGGGAATCGAGAATGGACAGATGGCCGTGGACCAGACCGAGATGCCGGTCGGCGGGGGCGACGTAGACCCGGCCGGGCAGGGGCTTCTCGTCATCGGCGGCGATGCGGACCTCGAAGGGAGTGGCGCCCGACAGCCAGGTCACGAAGCCCTCGAGAAAGCTGGACGTGATGTGCTGGACCAGCAGGATCGGCAGGGGAAAATCGGCGCCCAGGCCGCCCAGCAACTGCACCAGGGCCTGCGGCCCACCGGTGGAGGCGACGATGCCCACCATGGAATAGCTTCCGGCGCGCCCCGGCGACGGCCGGGCCGGCGTTTCGTCGCTGCCGAAATTCAGGCCCCGGCTGATCCCTTGGCGCACCACCTGAACCTGGCTCATGATGGCCAGCTGGGTACAGATCTTGGCGGCCATGGTCTCATAGCCGGCATTGGTGACGCCAACCGGCTTTTCCACCACCGACAGCGCTCCGGCACGCAGCGCGTTCATGGCGATGTTCAGTTCGTTGTCGTCCACCTGGGCGGCCACCACCACGATGGGGGTGGGGCGCCGCGCCATGATCTTGAGCGTGGCGTCCAGGCCGTTCATGCCGGGCAGGCGGATGTCCAGCGAGATGACGTCGGGCTGCAGCGTCTCCAACTGCTCGAGGCATTCCTCGGCGCTGGTCACCGCCGCCAGCACCTCGAACCGCCCGTCGGAACCGATGATGTGGTTCAGCAGTTCCCGGACCACCAGCGAGTCCTCGACGATCAGGACCTTGATCTTCTTTCGCACGGAGCTCATAGGAACTGGCCTATGGTTTCGAGCAGTTCCTGCTGGTCGAACTTGCGCTTGACCACATAGGCGTCGGCGCCCAGTTCCAGGCCTCGCGCCTTATCCTCGCGCGCCTCCAGCGAACTGACCAGGATGAGGGGAATGGCCTTGAGGGCGGGATCGGACTTCACCGCCTGCAGCAGGCCGAAGCCGTCCAGGCGCGGCATCTGGATGTCCGAGATGATCAGGTCGATCTGCTCGGCCCGAAGACGCCCCAGTCCCTCCAATCCGTCATGGGCGAGGCGCACCTGATAGCCGTGGGCCTCGAGGATGCTCTTTTCCAGGGTACGGGTGGTGAGCGAATCGTCCACCACCAGGATGACCGGCACCCGCTTCTCGGCCTGCTTCTCCACCGTGGTCAGCCCCCGGATGCTGCCCGACTTGCGGAAGGTCTCGACGATCTCGAAGGGATTGAGGACCAGGGCGATGTCACCGTCCTCCAGCAATACGCCGCCGGCCACCATGGTGCCGCGCGCACCGGGCACGCCGATATCCTTGACCAGTCCCTCGCGGATGGACAGGAAAGCGTCGATGGCCACCGCCACCCGGCGTTCGCCATTCTTCAGCACCACCAGCGGCACCACGTTGCGGGTCACCTTGACCGAGCTTTCGCCGAACGCCAGCAGATGAGCCAGGGACAGCAGCGGAATCTGCCGGTCGCCCAGGAACACCACCGACTTGCCCTCGACGGTACCCACGTCCTCGGCCCGCACCCGGTAGAGGCGGTCGACGCCCTCGGTGGGCAGGCCGTAGATGTGGCCCTGACACTCCACCAGGAACAGGCGCTGGGTCGAGACGGTCAGCGGCAGCGACAGGCGGAAGCAGGTGCCCACCGGCTGGCGGTCCCGGACCTCCACCGTGCCGTTCATCATGGCCATGGCTTCACGCACCACCGACAGCCCCATGCCGCGCCCGGACAGGTCGTCCACCATGCGGGCGGTGGAAAAGCCGGGATCGAAGATGACGTCGACCAGCGACTGGCGGTCTACCTGGAAGGATTCGGCCTCGGAGAACAGGCCGCGCTCCACCGCCTTGCGGCGGATGGCCTCGAAATTGACGCCGCGACCGTCATCCTCGATCTGTACCACCAGGCGTCCCTCGGACACGTCGAAGGACAGGCCCACATGGGCCGCCGCCGACTTTCCCCCGGCCTTGCGCTCGTCGGGAGGCTCGACGCCATGGGACAGGGCATTGCGCAACAGGTGCATCACCGGGTCCTTCAGACCCTGCAGCACCATGCGGTCGGCCTCGACATCCAGGCCCGACACCTGCACCATCACCTGCTTGCCCGCGGCGCGGGCCAGATCGCGGACCATCTTGCGGAAGCCGCCGAAGATGGAATCGGCGGGCACCATGCGGACCTGCCGCACTTCCTGCTGCAAATCGTTGCCCAACTGACGCAGCGCCCAGCCGGTGCGCTGCTGCCGGCGCCGCACGCCGCGCAGTTCGCGGCTGATGCCGGTCAGGGCCTGCTCCAGGGCCTCGTGCTGGCGTTCCAGCGCAATGGCCCGGTCGTAATCGCCCAGATCGCGCAGCGCGGCGGCCGCGGCCTTGCGGGCCCGGCGCCAGGAGCGGTCGAAATCGGCCAGGGTGCGGTCGAGCCCCAGCAGCGATTGGGTCACCTGCCGCTGGTTCATGGTCTCGGTCAGCAATTCGTTGGAGGAACGCAGCAGCCGGTCGAGGTGAAGGGCCCGCACCCGCACCGTTTCCTCGGGGCGCACCGCCGGGGCGGCCGAACGCTCGGCGGGGGGCTCATCCTCGTCCGCCTCATCCGCCTCGGACCCCTCGGCGGCGGGCGGCGGGGGCACGGGCGCGGGCGCCACGACGACCCGCTCAGGCACCGGTATGGGTCGGGGCGCCGGCGCCTCCATGCTCACCGCATGGCCCTCGATCATGGCGTCGAGGGCGGCAATGGTGGCGGCGGTGTCGGGCAACGCCTCATTGGCCAGATTGGCCGCCACCCAATCCTCGATGACGTCGAGCACCTGGCCCAGGCCGACCGCCATGTCGTGATCCAGCCTGGACTGGCCGGAGCGGACCTTGGCGAACAGCGTCTCCATCCGGTGGGAGATTTCCTCGATGGCCGGCAGGTCCACCGCCCGCGACGCCCCCTTCAGCGAGTGGGCGCGGCGGAAGATTTCGTCCAGCTGCGCGAGTCCGCTTCCCTCCGCCTTGTGCCCGAGGTCGTCGAGCAGCGAGCGGATGGCATCAACATGTTCCCGGTATTCGATCTGAAAGGCTTGCAGCAGCCTTTCGCGGATACTGATCAAAGCCGGTATTTCTCCAAGGTGCGCGACAGCTTCTGGCCCAGCTGGCTGAGGTCGAGGGAGGCCTTCTCCAACTGGGCGGTGGTCTGCGCCGTCTGCTGGCTGGCCTGACGGATTTCATGCAGCGCCTGCGTCACCTGTTCCAGGCCGATCTGCTGCTGGTTGGTGGCGCCGACGATCTGCTGGAAGGCATGGACGCTTTCCTGGATGTTGTCGGCCATCTGGCGGATGACGTGCTCGGACATGGTGGACTTCTCGCGGCCCAGCTCGACGCGCTTCAGGGCTTCCTCGGTCAGCATCACCGAGGTGTTGATGCCCTTCTGGGTCTGCTCGAGGATGCCGCGCACCTGGGCCGTGGCCTCCTTGGCCTGATCGGCCAGATTCTTGATCTCCCCGGCCACCACCGAGAAACGGCGGCCCTGCTCGCGGGCGTCGGCCGCCTCGATGGCGGCGTTGAGCGCCACCAGGTTGGACTGCTCGGCGAGCTCGTTGACCGTGGCGATAATCTCGCCCACCGCCTGGGTCCGCTCCGACAGGGTGATGATGTTCTCGGCCACCGTCTCGGTCTGCTCGCGGATGGCCTCCATGCCGGCCGAGGCATCGCGCACGGCGTGCAGGCCGGCGGTGCCCGAGGTGGCAACCGCCTCGGCGGTGCCCGCCACCTGACGGGAACGCTCGGCCACCTGCTTGCCCGACAGGCTGATTTCCTCGACGGTGGTGGTGATCTCCTGCACGGCGGCGGCCTGCTGCTTGGTGCCGGCGGCCTGTTCCTGGGCCGAGGACAGGATGGCGGCGGCGGCGGCGGTCAGCGCGTCGCAGGCCGAGCGGGTCTGCAACGCGATGTCGCGCTGGCTGCGCAGCATCTCGTCGAAGGCCTCCTGCAGCACGCCGATCTCATCGGACGAGCTGACCTCCAGCGGCTCGATGCGCAGGTCGCCCTCGGCGATCTTGCGGGCGGCCTCGGCGCAGGCGGCCAGCGGGTCGGCGATCTGGCGGCCGATCAGGCTGCTGACCACCAGCCCCAACAGGGCGCAGATCACGCCGACGATCATTTCCAGCCCGATCATGCCGCGGATGGAGCTGTCGGCCTGGAAGCTCAGCATCTTGACCGCCACTTCGGCGGAATCGCTCAACTGGGCCTGCAGGGCCAGCAATTCCTTCAGCTTCTCGGCCCGGCGGACGTCATTGGCGCCCAAGGCCAGCAGCCCGGTCGCCGAGGCTTCGTACTGGCGCAGCAGCGTCGCCTGCTCGGCCAGCTTGGCGCGAATCTCCACGGTGGGAGCCGGCGGCAGGTCGGTCTTGGCGCCGGTGTCGACATTGACCACCACCTCGCCGCCCTCCATCAGGGCGGCAAGGGAATCGCGCATCAGCCGCAGGGTGGCCTGATGGTCCACCGCCACCCCGTTGCCGATCAGCAGCACCTCCTTGGCGAATTTCTGCGACAGCATGCGCTGGCGTCCGGCAATGTCGGTGACCACCGAATTCTGGGTCTGGCTGCGCAGCACCATGACGTTGAAGGCGATCAACCCGGCCAGGACCAGGGTAAAGCCCAGGGACACCGTGGAGAACTTGCGGCGAAGCTTCAGATTTCTCCACCAGGAGCGTTGCGCGGTCTTGGTCATCGGGACTTCCTTCATGACTCATCCGGGCCGTCGATGCGCGTATCCTTCAGCGCGTCGAGGGCCAGAAGCTGTGCGGTATCGAGAAGAATCAGGGCATCGGGGGCGATGCCGGAAATGAAACGTTGCGGCAGGCCGTTGCCGGCCTCGTGGGGGCGGGTCAGCCCGGCGGGATCAAGACGCACCACCCGGTCGAGGGCATCCACCCGGATACCCACCTCGACACCGCCGGCCTTGAGAAAGATCACCCAGGTCCGCGCCTCGGGAGCGGGCGGCGTCAACCCCAGCAGGGAATGCAGGTCGAGGACCGGGCGGATCTCGCCCCGCAGATTGGTGACGCCCAGCAGGTATTGCGGCTGCCCCGGCACCGGGGTCCAGCGGGCCAGTTGCATCACCTCGGACAGGGTGTCGAGCGACAAGGCATAGCGTTCATTGGCGATGTGGGCGCCCAGGACGTCGAAGCCGACGTCCACCTGATCGCCCAGCCCGCGCGGAGCGGCCAGACGCCGGGCGCGGGCCTTGAGCAAGGCCTCGTTGAATTCCGCCTCGCTCCAGCCGGCGGGGCCGTCGCCCAGAGCATGGAGACGGTCAAGAATCGTCGCGGCCTGCCGGGACATCAGGCCCCTCCGACCAGTTTGAGATGCATCGCCACCGCCTCACGCATCTGTCCCACGGTGATCTTTTCGCCGGGGTTTACCGGCTGCTCGTCGGCAAGGCCGGACAGCAGGGCCTGCGCGTTGCGGAACGAACGCTCGGCCCCGGCGGCATCGTCTTTTCGCGCCAGGAACAACCCCAGGTGATAATGGGGCAGAACCAGTCGCCGGTCGAGATAAATGGCACGGCGCAGCGCCTTTTCGCACTGCTCGTCCTCGCCCAATTGCTCGTGGACCATGGCGCGGTAGAAATGCGCCCAGGCATCAAGGGGAACGGCGGCGATAATGGCGTCACAGGCGGCGGCCGCCTTCTCCCACTGCCCGCTGTCGGCCAGTTCCCGCGCCACCTTCAGCCGGTCGACGGGCTGCGGGGCACCCGGACACGGCATGGCGGCCGGCGGGGAAGCCGACGGGACCAGCCGGGACGGCAGGGGACGGCTTCGCCGCGAGGGAGCGGGTCCGGGCGGCTCCCCCCGCCCCGTCGGCAAGGGGATTACCTTGGGCAGGGACGGCATCGGCGGCGCGAACGGGGACAGCGTCCCGACGGGCTCCATCGGCCGGTCAGTCCGCTGATAAAGGACGGCGCCCGGCGTATTGACCGTGCGAAAATTGCTGAACAGCCGCTGGTTGGGCTCGGCATGCCCCATGATCAGCCAGCCGCCGTCGTTCAGGGTCTCGTGGAAGCAGGGCACCAGCCCCTCCACCGTCGCCTGGCTGAAATAGATGATGACGTTGCGGCAGATGATGATGTCGAACCCGGCGATGTTGTCGGCCAGCGAGGGAAATGGGCTCTTGATCAGGTTATGGTACTGGAAGCTGACGTTGCGCTTGAATTCCGGGCGGATTTGCCACTGATTGCCGGCCCGCTCGAAACAGGCGGTACGCAGGGAATCGGGCATGGCCCGGAAGGCCCACTCGTCGTAGCGCCCCTCCCGCGCCCGGGTCAGGAACTTCTGGTTGATGTCGGTCCCCAGCACCGTGACGTGCCAGCCGGCGATGCGCTCGCCGAATTCGCGCTCCAGCATGATGGCCACCGAGTAGGGCTCGGGGCCGGTGGCACAGCCGGCACTCCAGATACGCAGGCGCCGGACCGTGCGGTTACGCTCGATCACATCGGGCAGGATCAGGTCGCGAAGCGCGTCGAATTGTTCCTTGTGGCGGAAGAAATAGGTCTCGCCGATGGTCAGTTCGGCGATCAGCGCGTCCATCTCCGCCTTGCCCTGCCCCAGGGATTGCAGCAGATCGAGATAGCCCGAGCAATCGTCGATGCCGATCTCCGCCATGCGCTCGGCCAGGATGCGGGCGAGGTCGCCGTCCTTGTCGCGGTAGAACGCCATGCCGGTGGTATCGATGACCAGGGCCTTGAGGCGCGGATAGGCCGGGTCATCCAGAATGGCGGCGGTGGTCGGGGACGAACTGACGGCGGAAACACTCACGGCCGGTATCCCGTCATGACCCGGATTCCGCCAGTTCGGCCAGTTCGGCCAGCCGCGCCTGGGCGCGATCCTGGAACTCGACCAGCCTTTCCCGCTCCTGCTCCAGCAGGATGCGGTCCCAGGCCAGCAGGTTCACCGCCTTTCCATCCCGCTCCAGAACCTCGACGAGACAGTCGTTGAAGGACTGGCCCGGCGGGAGCCCCATGGCGGCGAAGGCGCTCATCTCGCGGACACTGTCCACATGTTCGACCAGCAGCCCGAACGTCCCGCCCTCGGGACGGGGACGCATGATCAGAACCGAGGCGTCCAGGCCGTAACACCCGTCCTCGAGGCCGAGCAGCCGGTCAAGGCGCAGGACCGGCACGGCCTGACCGCCGAGATTGAGAATGCCCTCGACCATGGAGGACAGATGCGGCGGGCGATCGAGCCAGGCGACCGGCACCACCTCGCGCACGTCCTCGACCGGCAGGCCGAACCCCTGACCGACCAGCCGGAACACCGCGATACCAGAAACACTGCCCGGTTTGGGGGCCATCACCATACCATCCGTCACACCAGACCGAGGAGCCCGGCCAACCGGCGGGCGCCCTCGATTCCCATGCCCAGCAGGGCAAGCCCGCCCAAGAGCATCAGGACCAGGAACGCTGCCAATACCAAACGATTTTCAATGAAGAAATGCACGACTTCAAGATGCCAACGCTCCATGCGCGTCCGGTCGCCATACAGCATGCGGTCCAGCTGATCGGTCTTCTGGCGCAGGCGGGCGTCATCGGTGGGAACGGCGACCTTGGCGCAGGCCACCTGCCAGCGGGTCAAACGCTCGATGGTTTCGTCACGCGGCAAGTGGGGGGTCACCGTCTCGTTATTCTTGGCGGCGATGGCCACATGGCGGCCGATGAATTCCTCGGTGAAATCCAGGTGGGCCTGCGCCGCCGGCGACTTGGGCGCGAAAACGCAGACCGGCAGCCGCGACGTGGCCGCCTCGATCACCGTGTTGTCGCGCGGGATCTCGGTCCGGTAGACCGTGCCGCCCAGGCGCGAGCGGATCAGTTCGTTGATCTTGCGGGTGGTCTTGTTCCGGTCGTTGATGGTGAACAGCACACCTTGCAGCAGCAGGTTCTTGTTCAGCCCCTCCTGCACGTACTTGATGGAGGGCAGCGTGCGCAGCAGGCCGTCATTGGCATAGGGCGTGGCGGTGACCGGAATGATCACCCCGTGGGCCGAGGCCAGGGCGTTGATGGGCAGGATGCCCAGCGCCGGCGGGCAATCGATCACCACGTAATCGCAGTCCAGCGCCGTGTGGGAGAGGATGTTGGAGAGCGTCCGCTGCGAATTCTGCATCTCGGACAGCTTGATCTCGATTCCGGCCAGGCTGTAGGTGGAGGGCAGAACCCGCACCCCGTCGAACATGGTCTCGACCATGACGTCCTCGACGGCGGCACCGTTGGTGAAAAGATCGTAGATGCCCTGCTTGGTCTTGGGATCAATGCCCAGGCTCTTGGTGGAATCACCCTGCGAGTCCAGATCGATGACGACCACCGATTTTCCGAATGCAGCCAAGCATACCGCCAGATTGGTGCTGGTGGTGGTCTTGGAGATCCCCCCCTTCTGATTGAAGATGGCGACAATATACGGTCTCATGGGAATCCAATACCCGCACGGACCCGCCGATCAACACTTAGATAATTCAGGGTGATTTCCAAAACTCTCCGCCCTCCCCGGCATAATTCGATGCACGTCACCCAGTTCTGTGCTCGACCAAGCCTCTGGTTCTCCCCCGCCCCGTGCGTATAGCTTAAGCATAGAGACAAGGATGTTGCAACGAAAGACACCGTGGAATTCTTGTTTCGCCGGACGATGATCCGCCGATCCGGGGATTTCATTGAGTCGAGTCGAAGGGGGAAATAGCCGGAAAGCCGACTCGACAGTGCCATGGCGGCAAAAGCTGCCTTAATTCGCTACAAATAAAATACCGCCCGCTTTTTCAGCGGGCGGCATGGAATGGAACGATACCCAAATCAGGCGCCGGGATAGCAGCCGGCCATGAACAGCAGGTCGCCGTTGGCCTTTACCCAGGTCTGCTTGGGCGCCAGCTTCTTGGTCTCCGGATGGGTCCAGGTGTACTTGGCCCAAGCGCCGGCCGGGCCAGACTTGCCGGCCTTGATCATCTCCTGGATGATCAGCACGCCGTTGACGTCCTTGAGGCCCGGCAGGTCCGGATTGTCGATCAACTTCGGGTTGATGGCATGGGCCTTGAAGATGCCGTCCATGGTGGCGACGATGACATAGAGCTCGCCGTTGACCCAGTCCTTGTTGCCCTTGTCCATGAAGTCGGCATAGGACTTTTCCTTACCCACCGCCTTGTAGTGGGCGATGGCCTTGTCCACCAGTCCCTGAGCGGCGGTGCACTCGTCGGCGGCCCGGGCGGCGCCCGACAGACCGACCACGGCAAAAGCGGCCAGCACCGCCATCTTCACGAAATTCCTCACGGTTTCCCTCCTGATTGTCGTCATAGCCATTCCCACCGACCGGCGCCGGCCGGCGGGTCCCTAAAACACTCGGGCGCGCTAGGCGGACCGCAAGCGGGCCACCAGCCCGTCCACCTGGGACTGCAGGCGATCAAACTCGCCCACCAGGGTTTCGGTGGTGACGTGGACAGTGGCGGCGGCGTTGCCCACCTGGTCGGCAACGCGGCGCACCTCACCGATGCCCGACGACACGGTACGGGTGCCGTTGGCCGCCTGACTGACCGATTCCGAAATCTCGCTGGTGGCGCGCCCCTGCTCGGCCACGGCGCCGGTAATGGCGGCCAGCGCCTCGTTGACCCGGCCGATGGTGGCGACGATGCCGTCGATGGCCCGCACCGCTTCCTCGGTCGCCGCCTTCATGGCGGTGATCTCGCCGGTGATCTCGTCGGTGGCCCGCGCCGTCTGGTTGGCGAGGTTCTTGACCTCGTTGGCGACCACGGCGAAGCCCTTGCCGGCGTCGCCGGCCCTGGCCGCCTCGATGGTGGCGTTGAGCGCCAGCAGATTAGTCTGGGACGCGATGTCGTTGATCAGGTTGACCACCTCGCCGATCTTGCCCGAGGCCACGGTCAGGGTCTTGACCGTCTCGTCGGTCCGGGCGGCCTCGGCCACCGCCTCGGAGGCGACGCGCGACGATTCCTCCACCTGCCGGTTGATCTCGCTGATGGAGCCCACCAGACGCTCGGCGGCCTGGGCCACGGTCTCCACGTTGCCGTTGGCCAGTTCCGACGATTCCGCCACCTGGGCGGTCTGGGTGATGGCGGTCTCGGCATTGGAGGCCAGCACCTCGGCCTCGCCCCGGATGGAATCGGCGGCGCGCGAGGCATTCTCGACGGCGCCGCGCACGGTGGTCTCGATCTCGCCGGCCAGGTCGGTCATGGCCTGACGCTTGGCGGCCTCGGCCTGACGCTGCAGGGCCTCCTGCTCGTCGGTTAGATTCTTGACGCGCTGGGCGTTGTCCTTGAAGACCTGCACGGTGGCGGCCATGGCCCCGATCTCGTCCTTGCGTCCGATGGCCGGCACCTCCACCGCCAGATCGCCCTGAGCCAGACGTTCCATGGCGCCGGTCATGCCGCCCACCGCGCTGGCGATGGCACGGACCAGCAGGAAGGAAATCAGCGCCAGCAGCCCCAGCACGCCGAGCGTGATGCCGATGAACAGGCCACGGGTGGTTCCGGCGGCCTGACTGGCCGACTGGCGGGCGGCATCGACCATGCGGGCCTCGAGGGCGACCATGGCCTGGGTTTCGGCCATCAGGGCCTGATAGCTGTCCTGGGCGGTCCACATGAAGGATACCGCCGCGGTGAAGTCCATCTTCTGCATGGAAATCACCTGATCGGTGGCGTTCTTGTAGGAGGCCAGCCCGGTTTCGATCCGCTTGAGAAGAGCATCCTCCTCGTTGGTCACCGGGAAGGAGGTCCGATAATCGCCCAGTTGCTTCCTGGCCTTCTTCAGGCCATCGGCGAAGGACGCCTCGATCTTGTCGACCTTGGCGGCCTCGACGCCGGCGGCGTTCCAGGTCAGCAGCCGGTAGAGGTCGGAATGGGAATCCTGGAGCACGTCGGTGAAGTCGCCGATCTTCACCGATTTGGCGAAGGAGACCTCGGCGATCTCGTCCAGCGTCCGGCTCTGGCCGGCCAGCCCCTGCATGCCCACCCAGGCGATGATGACCAGACCGATGGTGGCCACCATCGGAACGATGGCGATCTTGGCCCAAATCTTCATGTCGTCGAGAAAGCTCATCTCATCCTCCGCGGCCGGCAGCTGGCCGGAGGCGATGCCCCCCCATCTCGCCGAAGCCATATGCTCCAGCCACCCAAGATCACATCAAAATGGATGACATGACTATTAAACAGTCATGCGCCCGCCATTCAAACACTCAATTGTAATGAATCTATTCAATATAACTTACGTCTGATCAGGCGTTCACCGTATTATTATTTCTTTTGGATGCGGCTTTGGCCAGGGGCGCCGGCTTTCGGGCGCGATAGGCCTTGAGCACCGCGTCGGCGGCGATCCGGCCATCGACGATGGAGCGGTCCAGGTTCGACCAGCTCCAATCGTAATTGATGTGATGGGCGACGGGAATCTCGATGACCCTTACATCCGAACCGGTCTCCAGCAGATGGTACTTGAACAGCTTGACGTCGTCCTCGCTGGTGGTGGCGGCGAACAGCATCACCAGATTGTTCAGGGCATCGTAGAGATTCTCGGGCCGGCGGATCTGCTTGCGATCGAGGATACGGCTGACCCACACCTCGTCCAGGTCGGGATGGTTGATCAGCAGGTCCTCGAAATTGACGGTGTCGATGGTGGCACCCTCGCAATAGACCTTGCCGTTCATGGTCACCGGCTCCTCGATATAGGGCAGGGCCGAACAGGCGCACAGGGTCTCCGCCGAGATGCGCTGATACTTGCCGTCCTTGTTGCTGAACAGTTCGAGGCGCTGGTCGGTGAGGTTGTAGGAATTGTGATAGAGCACCGGACGGCCAGGCTGGTACAGGGCCTTGAAGTCGATCTGCTGCAGGAAGGCGCTGTCGGGATAGAACACCCGCGACAGCCCCTTGGTGGCGCTCTTGTACATCAGGCTGGTCATGAAGCGCGACATGGGGTTGACCGCCAGCACCTGATTGAGAATCAGGGAGTTGAAATTGGCCGGGGACCACTTGCCGGGGTCCTTGGCGAAGGCGACGATCTCGTCGGACGCCTCCTTGATGGCCTCGGGGATCACCAGATTGCGGTAGCTGTTGGAATCCAGCACGAAGTTCAGGGCATTCTCGGCCGCCGCCTCGAAATCGGGCGCGAAGGCCGCCGCCACCGGAAACTTGTCGTAGACGTCATCGGGTCGGAAGATGCCACGGAAAAAGGAAACGGAGGTCTCGGCCTCCTTGCCCAGCGGGGACTGGTTCCACACGATGCCCAGCCAGGCGCCGATGCAGGCCAGACTCCACACATCGAAGTGGATGTCCGGTTCACGGTGGAGGCGCTCCAGGGCACCGATGGACAGACCGACGGCCGGGCCGCCGCCCGCCAGACAAATCGCGCGCTTGATCGCCATGACTTCCCCCTCGCCTGCTCTCCGTATCGGCACGGGTTGAACGGTATCTTGCGACGCAGTATCGCGCAATAGTTACAAGGTATGTCCCTCGAAAGCTGTAGCAACGATGGTTCTTTCGCCTCGCTGGGATTTCCCCTATGCTGCCATGGCGCGAGCGGGGGAACCTGAGGCATGCATCACGGGGCGGGATCGGCCGAGTTCAAGTGGCGCCATCTCATCGAGGCGGTGGAGGAGTTCGGCCAGGGCTTCACGGTGTTCGACCGCGATCTCAATCTGATCCTGTGCAACAACCGCTTCCTCGAGATGCTGGACTTCCCGCCCAGCCTGGTTCATCCGGGCACGGTCTTCGCCGATTTCATGCGCTATAACGCCATCCGCGGCGAATACGGTCCCGGCGAGGTCGAGGATCTGGTGGCCGAGCGGGTGGAAAAGGCCCGCAACTTCACCGCCCATTGCTTCGAGCGCGAGCGCCCCGACGGCACGGTGATCGAGGTGCGCGGCACCCCCCTGCCCGGCGGCGGCTTCGTCACCACCTACACCGAGATCACCGACCGCAAGCGCGCCGAGCGCATGCTGATCCACGCCAAGGACAAGGCGGAGGAGATGGCCCGGGTCAAGGCCAACTTCCTCGCCACCATGAGTCACGAGATCCGCACCCCCATGAACGGGGTGCTGGGCATGCTGCACCTGCTGACCGGTTCGCCGCTGACCCACGAGCAGCGCGACCATCTGGAGACGGCCCAGTCCTCGGCCCGCGCCCTGCTGGCCATCATCAACGACATCCTGGACTTCTCCAAGCTGGAGGCCGGGCAGATGACGCTGGAGACCACCCGCTTCGACCTGCACCGGCTGATGGAGGAGATGGTGGCGCTGCTGCGGGGCGCCGCCGCCGAAAAGGGCCTGATCCTGCGCTCGCGCGTCGCCGGGAACGTGCCGCGCCACGTCGCCGGCGATCCCACCCGCCTGCGTCAGGTGCTGACCAACTTGATGGGCAACGCCGTCAAATTCACCGAGAAGGGCGGAGTAATGGTCTCGGTCGAGGCGGAACCCGCCGGCCCGGCCCCCAGCTATCTGCGCTTCCAGGTGACCGATACCGGCATCGGCATCGAGCCCGCCGCCGCCCCCGCCCTGTTCTCCGAATTCGTCCAGGCGGATTCCTCCATCACCCGGCGCTTCGGCGGCACCGGGCTGGGGCTGTCCATCTGCAAGAAGCTGGTGGAGATGATGGGGGGCGAGATCGGCTTCGACAGCATGCCGGGCGCAGGAACCACCTTCCACTTCACCATGCCGCTGGCCGCGATGGACGAGGATCGGGCGGCGAGCGCCCCGGAGGGTGATTCCCCGTCCGACCTGCCGCCGCTGTCGGTGCTGCTGGCCGAGGACAATCCGGTCAACCAGAAGCTGACCACCACCCTGCTGGACCGCTGGGGCCAGCGGGTCACCCTGGCCCATAACGGGGCCGAGGCCATCGCCGCCGTGGCCCGCCAGCACTTCGACGTGGTGCTGATGGACGTGCACATGCCGGGCATCGACGGGCTGGAGGCGACACGGCGCATCCGCGCCATGTCCGGCCCGGCGGCCGGCATTCCCATCATCGCCATGACCGCCGACGTCCTGGACGGCGACGCCGCCCTGTGCCTGGAGGCCGGCATGGACGATTACGTCGCCAAGCCGGTGGAACCCGCCCGCCTGCTGGCGGCGCTGAAGGCCGCCGTCAGGCGCTGAAACGCTTCACATAGCGCCCGGCGATGTCGGCGGCGTTGACCACCACCAGCACGTCGGTGGTGTTGAACGGCCGGTCGATCACCGCCCCGTCGCCGATCACCCCGCCCAGGCGCAGATAGCCCTTGAGCAGCGGCGGCAGCGAGGCCAGTACCCGGCGCGCATCCCACGGGGTGTCGATGGCGGCGAAGTCCACCTTCTCGGCACTGTCCAGCGCCCGGCCGCGCAGGGCCGGCGGCGCCAGATGGTTGTCGCGCAGATAGGCCAGCTGCGGCGCCAGCACCTGCGGATCGGTGCCGGGCAGGCTGCCGCAGCCGAACAGCAGGCGGATGTCGTTGTCCACCATGTAGGCGGCCAGCCCCTGCCACAGGGCCTGCAGCGTGCCGCGATGGCGCCAGCGGGCGTCGACGCAGGAGCGGCCCAGTTCGAGAATCTCGCCCTCGACCGCCAGGAAGGGGCTGATGTCGAACTCGCCCGCCGAATAGAAGTGCCCCACCGCCGCCGCGGCCTTGCGGCGGATCAGGCGGTAGGTGCCCACCACCTCGCCCTCGGCCAGCACCAGCAGATGGTCGCAATGGCGGTCGTAATCGTCGAAATCCAGTTCCAGGGTGCGCATGGCGACGCTGGGCTTGGCCCCCATCTCCTCGTAGAACACCCGATAGCGGATGCGCTGGGCGGCGGCCACCTCGGCGCGGGTTTCGGCGAGGCGCACCTCCAGCCCGTCGGAGGAAGCCGGATTGAGGGCGTGGACCGTCGTCACCTGGTGGGTCATGACTCACCTCGTCTGATTGCGGACAATGGAACTTGGATGGAAAAGGGATCAGGCATACCGCTTTCCGGCTGCCCCGGCACAACATGCCGACCTTCGACAAGAGAGTTTTTGGTGCCATCCATGGCTATCCTATAACGCAAGGGCTTGTGCCGCCGGGGTGAAACAATTATTACATCAGGTAGTATCGCCGTTATTTTCGGCAGCCGCCCGTTTCACTGAGGAGCCGCCATGGCCGAGTCCCGTATCGCCTCCGTCGAGGGCTTCCAGTTCTCCTTCCACACCCAGGAGGCCGAGACGCCCATCCGCAAGGTGCTGGACCGCTGGGTGATGCGGGACTGGATCTGCCAGGTGGAGTACGAGGGCGAGTGGTGCCTGTTCACCATCCACGAATTCAATGACGGGGTCTTCGAGCCTTCGGCGGTGCAGGGGGTGTTCAGCGACTTCCCCGGAGCGGCGGCTGTCGAGGTCACCACCCGCTGGTTGCAGCGCCGCATCGAGGAGAAGGACCGCGCCAAGCGCCGGCAGCGCGATATTTTCCTCGGCGCCCTGGCGGTGGTCGCCACCCTGGCGCTGGCCGCCATCTCGCTGCGCTGAGCAAGGCTCCCCATATGGGGAAAAGGACAGCATCAAGGGAGGCTGTTTCATGTCGCTTTGGAATCCCAGCAAGACGGTGATGGTCACCGCCGATCAGGCCCTGCCCGGCCGCGCCAGCGAAATCCACCTGCCCGAGCGCCACTACGTGCTCGGCACCCCGTTGAAGCCTCCCTTCCCGGTGGGCATGGAGGTGGCGATCTTCGCCATGGGCTGCTTCTGGGGGGCGGAGCGGCTGTTCTGGAAGGCCAAGGGCGTCTATTCCACTTCGGTGGGCTATACCGGCGGCTTCACCGAGAACCCCAGCTACGAAGAGGTCTGTACGGCGCGCACCGGCCATGCCGAGGCGGTGATGGTGGCCTTCGATCCGGCCGAGACCACCTATTCCGCCCTGCTCCGCCTGTTCTGGGAGGGGCACAATCCGACCCAGGGCATGCGCCAGGGCAACGACATCGGCACCCAATACCGCTCGGCCATCTATTGGACCATCCCGGATCAGGGCGACGTGGCCGACGCCTCGCGCGAGGTCTACGGCGATGCCCTCAGGCAGGCCGGTTTCGGCGCCATCACCACCGAGATCGCCCAGGCCGGGCCGTTCTACTGGGCCGAGGGCTATCACCAGCAATACCTGGCCAAGAATCCCGGCGGCTATTGCGGACTGGGCGGCACCGGAGTGCATTGTGGCTGATCGGCATACTGGAACTATTCCAATATGATCCCCACCTGAAAACCGGGATACCGGGACATAAGGGGATTCGGGGATGGCGACCTGGCTCGAGGAGCAATGGAGGAGCGGCGACCCGGTCATCGACGCGGAACACCAGAAGCTTCACCAGATGATCTTGTCCATGGCGGCGGTAATACGCAACGACCCCGGCCTCGGCTTGGCCGCTGAGGCGGTGGAAGTCCTGATCGAACGGATGCGCATCCACTTCCGCATGGAGGAGAATCTGGCGGCCCGGTTCAATGCGGAAGCCGCCGCCACCCTCAAGCAGGATCACCAGCGCCTGCTGCGGCTGCTCACTCCGGTGCGCGACGCCTTGCGGGACAACGATCCGGAACGGGCCAGAATGCTGATGGAAGATTTCCACGCCCAGTTGGACAGGCACGATCGCGAGATCGATATTCCGCTGTTCCGTAAATAGGGACGGGACACCGGCCTCAATGCCGGTAGTTCAGCCGGTCGTCGAACAGGTGGCGGGGACCGAACAGGTTGACGCTGACCGCACCCTTGTCGGTATGGATGTCCATGGAGGCGAACACGGCATCGCCGCGCCGCTGGATGCTGCGCGCGCCTTCCATCACCACCGGCGGCGACAGGCTGACGGCGGTTTCCTTCAATTGGAAGTCGGCGGTACACAGGCCCAGCACGGTATTGACCACCTCGGCGGCGGTCTCGCGCAGGTAAAGTTCCCGCTCCTCCTCCGGCACCGGCAGGGCGGCGGTGGCCTTATCGAGGATGTCGCCCAACAGGGTCTGATCGAAGCTGAAGGCGATCAGCAACCCCACCGGCAGCCCGAACCCGGCCACGGCGGTGATGTCATGCAGCCTGACGGTATCCAGGCCCAGTTCGTGAACGTCGAAACCATCGATGCGCGCCACCCCTTCCCCGGCCAGCACGGCGCTGGTCTGCTGGAGAATGGAGGACATGGTGCGGTTCATGAGATCGGTGCGGGACTTCCCGCCCCGCCTCCTTCGAGTGGAGAGGTGTCCATCGTCATGACCGGATGTTGCGGGCATCTTGTGCATGCCCGTAATGATACACTCAACCCGCAAAGCTGCAAACAACGAAAGTTTACATTCACCACGAGACAGCGCAACCAATTGGCTACCTATCTGTGAAAGAATGTTTTTATCGCGAATTTTTTGTAATTTTCACATAAGGAGACGGTAACCCCCCTCGCGCCCGGACAGGGAGCGGGGGGGCCGAAATCCCGCGAAAGGCCCTAGCCGACCGTCGCTCCGCCGAACATGGCCTCATCGTCGGCCTTCTTGGCCGCGCCGCCCCGGCCGCGCGTGGTCTTGGGCGGCAGGGTGCGCCCCAGGTGGACGCCCTTGTCCTGGACGAATTTCTTGCCGGTCTCGTAGCCCAAATCGAACATGCGCTCCAGATTGGACCGTGACCAGTCCAGCGCGGTGGGCAGCCATTCCCTGGGGATGTCGAACTGCACCTTGATCAGTTCCACGTCCTGGCGGGCCGGGTGGTCCTCGTTCCAGTCGTCCAGCATGTGCTCGAAGAAGGCCAGGTCGTGGCGGGTCAGCGAGATCAGCGGCAGGATCAGGTTCTGCCCCCAGGCCTGCCACAGATTGGGCGGGTCCTGGATATAGCCCTCGTTGCCGAAGGCGTCGAACACCACCACGGTGCGGATACCCTCGTCATGCTCGAGCAGTCCCTGGAAATTGAAGGCGTCCTCGGCGGCGCCTTCCAGGTACAGCTTGCCGTTGACCTCGGCCGGCGGATAGATGAAGGGATAGGCCAGGGTGGCGCCGAAATGGGGATAGTCCAGCACCTCCTTGCCGAAGATCGCCATCTTGTGGTCGGTCAGGTTGTAGGCGTTGAGGTAGACATCCTCCTCCACCGTCTTCAGCGCCTCGAAATCCACCATCTCCTGGATGAAGGGGGCGTTGGCGCACAGGCCCTTGCTGAAGATGTTCACGGTGGACGGCGTGGTCAGCGCCCAGAACATCTGGATCAGGTCGCTGTAGAATTTCTCCCGCTTGGTCATGTTGAACTGGTTCATGATCCGGTTGTAGCCGGGCATCTTGGACAGCAGCCAGCGATAGGCCTCGGCCACCTTGCTGCCTTTCATGAACACCTTGTAGTTCATGGGGATGTACTTGTAGATGGCGTCCGAGACGCCGAAATTCACCGAATTGCGCAGCGAGTCCTGCCGGCTCATGCCCTTGGGCGCCAGGTAGGACAGCGCCACGCCGCCGCCGCCGCCGGTAGCGGAGATGACGTCGAACTTGACCCCCGCCTCGTCGAAGGCCAGCAGGGCGCCGGTCATCAGGGTGAAATTGGGGGCGCCGCCCCCCAGCACCAAAGCCATCTTATGCATGTCGTTATCCCCCCTCAGGAAGGTGGCGCCATCAGCTCGCGGCCGATGACGCGCTGGATGAAAGCAGCGTCCTCGAAAATGGAGTAATGGGTGCCTTCGCGCATGTAGACCTGCATGCGCGAATTGGTGAAGCGCCCCCAGCCCAGGATGTCCCGGCGGGAAACGTAGGGATCGCCCTTGGAGACGAAGCAGGTGATGGGCACGTCCCAGGGCTTTTCAGGCTGATAACGGTACTTGCTGGTCATCTCGAATTCGGCCCGCACGGCGGGCAGCATCAGGCGGCGCAGTTCCGGGTCGTCGAGGAACTGGTCGCTGGCCGCCATGTCGAACTGGCGGATGATCTCGGCGAAGATGGGATCGGGCTGGCGATAGGGCGGCAGATTGGGCTTGTAGCCCGGCATGGCCGTCAGATGCATGGCCAGGTTCTTCTCGAACGGCCCGACGATGCGCACCCGGTCGGGGCACCGCGCGCCCGAGCAGAACAGGTGGCGCGGCTTGGTCTCGGTCTCGTGGATCAGGGTACGCGCCACCTCATAGAGCGTCAGCCCGCCCAGGCAATGGCCGAACAGGGCGAAGGGCAGGTCCAGCTTGCCCGTCGCCTCCATCTCGTCGATGACGTGATCGACGAAGACGTCCATGTCGCGCACCGGCGTCTCGCTGATGCGGGCCAGACGTCCGGGAGGCTCCACCGCGATGACCTCGATGGACGGATCGGTGGTGGCCGACCACGCCTGAAAGGCGGCCGAGCCGCCGCCGGCGAAGGGAAAGCAGAACACCCGGTAGCGGGGATTGGCGCGCGGCGCCACGGTGACCAGCCACGAGCCCGCCCCGGTGTTGACGGAAGGCTTGGGCGCCTCGTCCTCCACCAGCGCGTCGACGGCGACGTCGGAAATGGCCGGCGCGGCGACCTCCACCCCGGCCAGATCGGGCCAGACGTCGACCACCAGTTCGTCGATGCTGGGCCCCTTGATCAGCTTGACCGCCGGGATGCGGATGCCGGTGGCGCTTTCCACCCGGTTGATCAGGGTTACCGACATCAGCGAGTCGAGACCCAGCTCGCGCAGCGGCCGGTCCGGATCGACCCTGGCGGTCATGCCCAGCGTGGTCATCACCTGACGCGCCAGGAAGTCGGTGATGGCGGCGCGGCGTATCCCGGCATCGGCCGAGGCCATGGCCTGCTTCAGCGCCTCGATGTCGGCGGCCAGCCCGCCGGCCGCCGCTCCCTGCAACTCGGCATAAAAGCGCGGCGGCACCTGGAACTGGCGCAGGAAGGTGGGCCAGTCGGCGGGGATCACCACGCCATGGCCGGCGTCGCCGTCGAACAGGGCCTCGAACGCTTCCCGCCCCAGACCCGGCTCGATGTAATGGATGCCGCGAGCCCGCCAGATGGCCTCGCCCTGAGCCCCCAGCCCGTCGGCCATGCCGGCGCTGGCCCAGGCGCCCCAGTTGACCGACAGGGCCGGCAGCCCCAGGGAACGGCGATGGGCGGCCAGGGCATCCAGGCAGGCATTGCCGGTGGTGTAGTTGGTCTGCCCCGCCGAGCCGATCACCGACAGCACCGAGGAATAGAGCACGAAGTCGTGCAGGTTCAGATCGCGCGAATGCTTGTGCAGCCACCATCCGGCATCCAGCTTGGGGGCCAGGGCGCGCCGGAACTTGCCCCACTCCATCTGATCCACCAGGCCATCGTCCAGCACGCCGGCGCTGTGAAAGATGCCCCTGAGCGGCGGCTGGGCCTTGGCAAGCCCCCCCAACAGCTTGGCGACATCGGCCTCCCGGGCGGTATCGGCCTTGGCGATGGTCACCTTGGCGCCCAGCGCCTCGAGCCGCGCCGAGACCTCGGCGGCGTTGGCGGCCTTGTCGCCCTGGCGGCTGACCAGCACCAGATGGGCGGCCTTGCGGGCGGTCGCCAGCCATTCGGCGGTCAGCACGCCCAGCGCCCCCAGACCGCCGGTCACCAGATAGGTGCCGCCGTCGGCCACCGCCGGGCGGCGGGGCGGCACCGGGGCACGCACCAGCCGGGCGGCCAGACGCTTGCCGCCGCGCAGGGCGACCTGCGCCTCGTCATCGGCGGCGGCCAGATGGGCGGCCAGCAGGCCGGCCTCGGAACCGGGGACGCCGCCGGCCTCCAGGTCCACCAGACCGCCCCACAGGGCCGGCGCCTCCAGGGCGAAAGAGCGTCCCAGCCCCCACAGTCCGGCGCCCAGCACATGGGCGGGCGGCTCGGTCCCCAGGGCATCCACGGCGTTGCGGGTGACCAGATGCAGCTTGGGCGCCACCAGGAAGCCGGTCCGGTTGACCCCCAGGGCACGGGACAGGCAGAGGACCGAATCGTAGAGCCGCCGTTGCGCCGCCTCGTCGCCCCAAAGCTCCTCGCCCCAAAGCTCCTCACCGGGAGCATCCACCGCCCCCAGATGGATGATGCCGGCCTTGCCGGCCCCCGCCTCGGCGGCAAAGCCCTCCAGCAGGCGCGAGAAGCCTTCGAGATCGGTGGGGCAATCCTTGGCGGATACCACGCGGCAGGCGGCGCCGGTGCGCCCCAGGGCCTCCTTCAGGGATTTGGCGAAGCCGTCGCCACCCAGCAGCAGCCAGGTCAGCGGCCCCGAGGCCTTGGCGGCCAAAGCGGGTACCGGACGCTCGTCCCAGCGCTTGGCGTACAGCCATCCGTCCTCGCCGTCGGCCCGGCGCGGCCTGAACAGGGAGGCCGGCAGCTTCTTGACCGACAGCCCCTCGAAGGCGGCCACCGAACGGCCATCGGGGTCGAAGGCCTCGATGTCGATCACCGTGATATCGGCGCCGTGGCCGTTGGGCTTGCGCCGCTTGGCGTGGACCCAGACCTCGCGCTCCTCGGACTTGGCGCCGCTGAAGCGCTCGAGGCCCAGGGGCAGATGGGCCGACGAGCCGTCGGGCGGCGGCTGGGTGAAGTCGCCGTATTCCTCGATCACCGCCGGATAGACGTGCAGGCAGGCGTCCAGCAGGGCCGGATGCATCAGGCCGTTGCCCAGCGGCTCCACCTGATCGGGCAGACGGATGCGGGCCAGGGCCTCGCCCTCGCCGCGCCACAGGCTTTCGATGGCGCGGAAGCTGGGGCCGTAGGCCAGACCCAGGCTGCGCATGCCGGCATAATAGCTGTCGGCCTTGACCGGCAGGTGACAGCGCCGCTTCAGGGCCTTGGCGTCGAAGGTGCTGGATTTGCCCGGCTTGGCCCGGCGAACCTCGCCACGCATATGGGTCCGCCAGATCTCGTCGTCTCCGCCCCGGCTGGACAGGCTGAAGCCCGCCCCGTCGCCGTTGGGCTCCACCACCAGATGGCCAAGCCGGGCCTCGTCATCGGCCAGGACCAGGGCGTCGCCGTGGCTGAACCCCGCCACCTCCAGCGGCCCGTCGCCCAGCCGCGCCCTCGCCCCTTCCAGGGCGGCCACCAGTCCGGCGGTGGTGGGAAGCACCATGGCGCCGTGCACCCGGTGGTCGTCGAGCCAGCCGAAGCGCTCGCGACTGAACTCGGTCTCGTACTGATGGGCGGCCAGCGGCGAGGGCAGCCGCCGCCCGGCCAGCCCGGTCCCCTGCGCCACGGCGGGGCGGCGCCCGCCCACCGGCTCGTAATCCCGGGCGGCCCACACCCGCTCGTGCTGGAAGGCGTAGACCGGCAGCGACATCCGCCGCAGGTCGAACGGCGCGTCGAAGGTCTGCCAATGGGGATCGTTGCCGGCGCAATAGAGGGCGCCCACCGTCTCCAGCAGGCTCTGATGCCCGTCGCCCTTGCCCAGCGTCGGCAGCCAGCCCAGCCCCTCCGCCCCGGCGACACTGCGCCCCAGGGCCAGCAGGGCGCCGCCCGGACCGATCTCGACGAAATCCTTGATGCCGGACTTGACCAGGGCCGCCACCGCATCGGCGAAGCGCACCGCCTGGCGGGCCTGGCTGCACCAGTATTCCGCGTCGGGGGCATCCGTCTTGAGCTGGCCGGTATAGGTCGACACCCAGGCCAGGGCGGGAGCCTTGGCGGTGACCGCCCAGGCCGCCGCATCCAGTTCGGGCAAAGCCGGGTCCATCAGCGGCGAATGGAAGGCGTGCGACACGGTCAGCGCCTTGGAGGGAAAGCCCTTGGCCTCCAGTGCCTTGACCGCCTTGTCCACCTCGGCGGCCTCGCCCGAGATCACCGTGCCCTGCGGCCCGTTGACAGCGGCGATTCCGATCCTGCCGCCATCGAGAGCGGCCAGAACCTCGGCCACCACCGCCTCCTCGGCGAAGACGGCGCTCATGGCCCCGCCCGCCGGCAAGGCCTGCATCATGCGGCCCCGCGTCGCCACCAGACGGGCGGCATCCTCCAGGGAGTACACTCCGGCGACCACACAGGCGGCGAACTCGCCCACCGAATGGCCGCACACCGCTTCCGCCTTGATGCCCCAGCCTTCCAGGGTGCGGGCCAGGGCCAGTTCGACGGCGAACAGGCAGGGCTGGGTATAGCCGGTGCGATGGATATCCTCGCCATCGGCGAACAACACGTCGAGCAGTGGGCGGTCGAGATGGGGATCAAGAGCGGCGGCCACCTTGTCCAACTCGGCGCGGAAGGCCGGCTCGGTCGCGTAGAGGCTGCGGCCCATACCCGCCACCTGGGCGCCCTGGCCGCTGAACAGAAAGGCCAGACGCCGGGGCTGCGACTGCTTGCGCGCCGCCTTGGGATCGGCCTTGAAGCCCGCCAGCGCGGTGGCCAGTTCGGCGGGCGACGCCACCACGCAGGCGAAGCGGTGGTCGAAATGGGTGCGGCCTACCGCCATGGTGTGGGCGTAATCGCCCATGTCCATTTGGGGATGGGACTCGGCCCAGGCACGGTGGCGGGCGGCGTTGGCATCCAGGGCGGCGGCCGATTTGCCCGACAGCACTACCAGATGGCGGGGCCGGGGGGGAGCCCCGGTGCGCGGACGGGGCGCGGGTGCCTGCTCCATCACCACCACGGCATTGGTGCCGCCGATGCCCAGCCCGTTGACCAGGGCGCGGCGCGGATGGTCGGGGTTCTCCGGCCAGGGCAGGCGCCCGGTGTTCACGAAGAACTTGGACTGCTCGATCTTCATGCGTGGATTGGGGATACGGTAGTTGATGGTCGGCGGGACCACGCCTTCGCACATGGACAGCGCCGTCTTAATCATGGAGGCCAGACCGGCCGATTGCTCGGAATGGCCGATATTGGGCTTGGTCGAGCCGATGGGGCACTTGCCCTCACGCCGGTCACCCTCGAACGCCCGCTGCAGCGCCGTGAACTCGCGCGGGTCGCCCACCGTGGTGCCGGTACCGTGGCATTCCACCGAGCCGATGGAGGTGGGATCGAAGCCGCTTTGCGCCAGGGCGGCCTTCATCACGTCGGTCTGGCCGCGCACGCTGGTGCCGGCATAGGACGCCTTGCGGCCGCCGTCGTTGTTGAGTGCCGTGCCCCGGATCACGCCGTAGATATTGTCGCCGTCGGCCACCGCCCGGTCCAGGCGCTTGAACAGCATGGCGGCGACGCCCGACGAGAACACCGTGCCGCCGGCCTCGGCGTCGAAGGTGCGGATGTGACCGTCGGGAGCGAAGATGGCGCCCTTCACCCCCATATACCCGGCCGCCTGGGGCACCCGCACGATACCGGCCGCCGCCAGGGCCATGGCGCACTCGCCGCCCTGAATGGCGTTGCAGGCCAGATGCACCAGCACCAGCGAGGTGGAGCACGCCGTCTGCACGTTGAGGCTGGGACCGGTGAGGTTCAGCTTGAACGATACGCGGGTGCCGGCGAAATCCTTGTCGTTGCCGATATGCAGCAGGCTGGCCGTCGCCCCCCTTGCGTCGGGATGGTCGGCCAGCTCGTTCATCATGTAATTGGTGACCACGCTGCCGGTGGCGGCATAGACGCCCACGGGGCCGAAATCCTGGCCCGGGGGATAGCCGGCATCCTCGAACGCCTCCCACGAGACTTCCAGCAGATGACGCTGCTGCGGGTCGATCAGCCGCGCCTCGTGGGGGGAATAGCCGAAGAACGACGGGTCGAAGGCGTCGGCCTCGGGCAGCAGGAAGGCCGCCTTGACGTAATCGGGGTGGCGCAGGCGGGCCGGGTCCACCCCGGCCTCGATCATCTGCGCGTCGGACAGGAAGGTGACCGATTCGGTCCCTTCCAGCAGGTTGCGCCAATAGGCGCGCCAGTCCGACGCACCGGCGAAGCGGCACGCCATGCCGATGATGGCGATGTCCAGCGGCCTGCGGACGCCCCCCATGCTCACCCCCCTCCCCTAAACCCTATTTCCCGAGGATCACCACTCCTTGCCGTCCTCGTCCTGGCCGCCGCCACCGCCGCCCATGAAGCCACCGCACAACTCCATGTCGCGCAGGCGGTCCAGCGCCCGCTCGAACACCTCCTGCATGGCGCTCAGGTAGTCCAGCCAGGTCTCGACCATCCACATCATCAGTTGCAGTTGCATATTGGCCATGCCGGCGCCGGGCATGCCGCCGCCCATGGCCATCATCAGGGGCAGCATCTGCATGAACTGGGCCGGGCCGAAGCCCCCTCCGAACGGACCGCCCCCACCGAATCCCTGGCCAAAGGCGTGGGCACGATTGAATCCACCCTCATTGCGATAGCCTGATCTACGCTTTTTTCTTTTTTTACTTCCTTCCCCCGCCTCGCTATCGCTATCGGCTCTCATTTCTGGCTTATCATCTCGCATCTTACCACCCCAGCCTGCACGACTATCGTTTCAGATAGCACAGCTCGGCGGCGAGCGTCTATTCATTGATGCTGTGTTCGGCGTCCGGAGCCTTGCCCGGCCTCGCGCTGTTCCGCCGCATGCAGTTCTACCGGAACGGGTGGCGGTGGTGATTGAACCTCGCTCCAAAGCAACGTAGGCTGAGCGCAGCGGGTGGCATGCCGGGTTGGAGCGGCGGGCTGAGGTCAGGTTCTGTTCTGGGGGTCTGGGGAACGATGAGCGTCCCATCCGAGGTCAAGGTCGCCGATATCCTCTGCCGGGACGAGGAAACGGTACTGGTGCGGGGCATCGCCGCGGGCGGACGGCCCCTCCTCGTCCGAAGCGCCGCATCCGATCGCCCGGCGCAGCCGGTGATCGACAGGCTGCGCCGGGAATTCGCGCTTCGGGGCGAAATCGACGCCACCTGGGGAGCCATCCCCCTGTCCCTGGAAGAAGCCTCCGGCCGTCTGGCGCTGACCATTTCCGATCCCGGCGGCGAGCCGCTGGTCCGTCTGGTTTCACCTCGCTCCGGCCCGCTGCGCCACGCCGACGTGGCCCGGCTGCTGCGCCTGTCCGCCCTGCTGGCGCGCACCCTGGGGCGCATCCATGCCAAGGGCCTGATTCACAAGGATATCACGCCGACCAACGTCCTGGTCGACGAGGCGTTGGGCAAAGCCATCTTCACCGGCTTCGGCTCGACGTCGCAGTTGCGGCGCGAGCAACGGCACAATCAGGCGGCGGAAAGCATTTCCGGCACCTTCGCCTACATGGCGCCGGAGCAGACCGGGCGCATGAACCGCTCGGTGGATTCGCGCAGCGACCTCTATTCGCTGGGCGTCGTTCTCTATGAAATGTTCACCGGCCTGCGCCCGTTCTCGGCCTTCGACCCCATGGAATGGGTGCACTGCCATATCGCCCGTCAGCCCTCGCCGCCGCGCGAGCGGGTCAGCGGCCTGCCCGAGCAGGTCTCGGCCATCATCATGAAACTGCTGGCCAAGACGGCGGAGGAACGCTACCAGACCGCCGACGGGCTGGCCGCCGACCTGGAACGCTGCCTGGCCGAATGGGATGCCGACGGCCGGATTTCCAGCTTCCCCCTGGCCGGCAGCGACCATTCCGGCGTGCTGACCATCCCCGAGCAGCTCTATGGCCGCGAGGCGGAATCCGCCACCCTGCTGGCAGCCTTCGGCCGGGTCGCCGAGGACGGCACGCCCGAGCTGGTGCTGGTGTCGGGCTATTCCGGCGTGGGCAAGTCGGCCCTGGTCAACCAGATCCATCCGGCCATGGTCGAGCGCGACGGCATGTTCGGGGCGGGCAAGTTCGACCAGCACAAGCGCGACATCCCCTATTCCACCTTCGCCCAGGCCTTCCACACACTGATCCGCCAGATTCTCGGCGCCCCGGAATCCGACATCCGGCGCTGGCGCGAGGCGTTCCTGGACGCCATGGGTCCCAACGGCCGCCAGATCATCGACCTGATCCCCCAGCTGGAACTGGTGGTCGGCGAACAGCCGCCCATGCCCGAACTGCCGCCCGGCGAGGCGCAGGTCCGCTTTCTGACGGTATTCCGCCGCTTCGTCTCGGTCCTGGCGCGGCCCGAGCAGCCGCTGGTGCTGTTCCTGGACGATCTGCAGTGGATGGACGGCGGTTCCATGAAGCTGCTGGAACACCTGATGACCCACCCGGAGGTGAGGCATCTGCTGCTGATCGGCAGCTACCGCGACAACGAGGTGGATTCCGCCCATCCGCTGATGCTGTCCGTCGACGCCATCCGCAAGGGCGGGCGGCGGGTGGACAATATCGTGCTCAAGCCGCTGGGCGAGGCCGACCTCACCCACATGGTGGCCGACACCCTGCACGCCACGGCGGAAAGCGTGTCGCCCCTGGCGCGGCTGATCCACCAGAAGACGGCGGGCAATCCGTTCTTCGCCATCCAGTTCCTGACCACCCTGGTGGAAGAGAAGCTGCTGTGGTTCGACCAGAGCCGGGCGGAGTGGATCTGGGACATCTCGCGCATCGGCGCCATGGGCTTTTCCGACAACGTGGTCATCCTGATGGCCGCCAAGCTGCGCCGCCTGCCGGAAGCGGACCAGGCGGAACTGCGCCGCATCGCCTGCCTGGGCAACGGCACCACGCTGGGCACCCTGGCCATGGTCTACGACAGGACCGAGGACGAATGCCTGGCCAGCATGGAACTGGCGGTGCAGGCCGGCTTCCTGATCCGCAACGGCGATCGTCTGGCCTTCGCCCACGACCGCATCCAGGAAGCCGCCTACCTCTCCATCCCCATCACCGAGATGGTCGCCACCCACCTGCAGATCGGGCGGCGGATGCTGGAGCGGCTGCCCGAGTCCGAGATCGACGACCGGCTGTTCGACGTGGTCCACCACCTGAACCTGGGGCGCCAGATGATCACCGCCCAGGCGGAGCGGGACGCCCTGGCGCGGCTGAACGTCCAGGCGGGGCGCAAGGCCAAGTCGTCCTCGGCCAATGCCTCGGCGCGGGTCTACTTCACCCTGGCCCGCAACCTGCTGGCCGCCGATTGCTGGGATTCCGCCCACGGCGAGACCTTTGCCCTGTTCCTCGACCTGTCCGAATGCGAGTACCTGGTGGGCAACCACACCCAGGCGGACCAGCTGTTCGAGCTGCTGCTGGGCAAGGCCGCCACCGACGACCAGAGCGCCCAGGTCTGGCGCCTGCGCTTCCGCATGTTCATGGTGTCGGGTCGCTATGGCGACGCCGTGGCCATCGCCGTCAAGGCCCTGGACCGCTTCGGCCTCGCCTGCCCCGAGACCGAGGACGACACCGCCAAGGCGGTGGAGGCGGCGCGGAGCGAACTGGCCGATTTCCTCGAAGGGCGGCGGATCGCCGATCTGATCCACCATGCCGAATGCCATGTTCCCGCCGTCCGGGCACTGATCGGCGTCATCGCCGACGCCATTCCGGCGGTGTACCACGTCCGCCCCATGCTCTATCCGTTCCTGGGGCTCACGGCCATCAACCTGTCGCTGCGCCACGGCATGACCGAGGATTCCAGCGCGGCGTTCTCCGGCTATTCCGTGTCCCTGGTCGGGCGGTTCGAGGATTTCCGCACCGGGCTGGAATTCTCGGAACTGGCGCTGAAACTGGGAGAGCGCTTCGACAGCGCGCCGCTGCGCGGCACCTTGCTGTTCCGCCACGGCTATTTCGTCACGCCGTGGAGCAAGCCCATCGCCACCATCATGCCGGTGCTGGAGGAAACCTTCCGCACCTGCCTGGATACCGGCAACCTGATCTATGCCGCCTATGTGGCCTATGCCTCGGGCTGGATGCTGTTCGAGAAGGGCGAGCCCCTGGACGTGGTGCTGGCCCACATGCGCAAGTACACGCCATTCGCCCGCAACGCCCGCATCCCCTTCGCGGTGCTGATGCTGCGCCTGCAGGAGCTGTTCATCGCCGGCCTGCAGGGGGTGGAGCTCGACGTCACCCCCGGACTGGCCGGGGCGGACAGCGCCGAGAACTCCTATCAGGCGCTGGTGGGAACCGCGCATGGCTACGGCATCGCCTTTTACCACGTGGTCCGACAGGTCACCCCCTACCTGATGGGCCAGTACGAGGAAGCGCTGGGCGCCGCCCGCGAGACCGCCGCCCTGGTGCCGAAGATCTCGTCCTCGGCGATCGAGTCGTCGCACCACTTCTACGGCGCCCTGACCATCACCGCGCTCTACCCCAGCGCCGAGGCCGGGCGGCAGGCCGAGATGGCTCCCTGGCTGGCCGAGCATCGCCGCAAGCTGACGCTGTGGGCGCAGCATTGCCCCGAGACCTTCGCGGCGCGCGCCGCCCTCATCGAGGCGGAGATGGCCGCCATCTCGGGGCGCGGCAACGAGGCCATGCGGCTCTACGAGGATGCCATCCTGGTCGCCCGCGACCATGGGCAACTGCATTGCGAGGCCATCGCCAACGAGCGGGCCGGCCGGTTCTGCCTGGCGCAAGGACTGCCCAGCATCGCCGAGAACTATTTGCGCAACGCCCGCTACTGCTATGCCCGTTGGGGGGCCCAGGCCAAGGTCCGGCAACTGGACCAGAGCTTCCCCCGGCTGATGGAGACCGCCGCCTCCAACGGCGCCGTCTCCAGTTTCAGCGGCAGCGCCGACGGCCTGGACCTGATGACGGTCATCAAGGCCCAACAGGCGGTCTCCGGCGAGATCGTGCTGGGCAAGCTGGTGGAATCCCTGCTGCGCATCGTGGTCGAGCACGCCGGCGCCGACCGTGGCCTGCTGATCCTGCGCCACGGGGAGAGTTTCCGCGTCGAGGCCGAGGCGGTGGTGGAGGGTGACCTGATCGCCGTCTCCACCTGCGCCACGCCGCCCACCTCGGACGACCTGCCGCTGACGGTATTCCAGTACGTGACCCGCACCCGCGAGCGGGTGGTGATCGACAACGCCATCGGTCCCAATACCTTCATGACCGAGGGTTACGCCCGGCGCAGCGGCGTCAAGTCGGTGATGTGCCTGCCGGTGGTCACCCACGGGGCGCTGTCGGCGGTGCTGTATCTGGAGAACCGCCTGGCGGCCGGGGCATTCACCCGCAACCGCGTCGCCGTGCTGGACCTGCTGGCGACCCAGGCCTCCATCTCGCTGGAAAACGCCCTGCTCTACACCGAGATGGAGGAGCGCGTCCGCGACCGTACCCGCGAACTGGCGGAATCGCTGGCCACGGTCAAGACCAAGAGCGATCAGGTCTCGGCCTTGCTGGACAATTCCGGCCAGGGCTTCCTGTCGTTCCGCGGCGATCTGGTGGTCGAGCCGGAATTCAGCCACCCCTGCCTGGCCTTCTTCGGCGGATCACCGGCCGGCCTGCCCATCGACGAATTGCTGTTCTCGGGCGACGAGCACGCCCGCGACACGCTCAGGGCCTGCATCGAGGAAGCCCTGGCGGAGGAGGATGCCTCCCGCGCCGAGCTTTACCTGTCGCTGCTGCCCGAGGAAATCTCCATCGGCGACCGGGTGCTGAAGACAGAATTCAAGCCCCTGGACCGGGCGATCATGGTGGTGCTCACCGACATCACCGGCGAGAAGGCCCTGGCCGCCCAGGTGGCGCGCGAGCGTACCCGGCTCGAGATGATCGTCTCGGCCGTCACCTACGGTAACGACTTCTTCGACGCCGTCGCCGAGTTCACCGCCTTTGTCCAGGACGGAGCCGGCATGTGGCGGGGGCGTGACCGGACGGTGCTGTACCGCACCATCCATACCTTCAAGGGCACCTTCAACCAGTTGGGCTTCCACCACTTGCCCACCGCGCTGCACGACGTGGAATCGGCGCTGCAGCGCCTGGGCCGCCGGGCCGATGCCTCCGATGCCGCCGCCATGGTGTTCTCCCGCGATTGGCAGGCCATCCTCAACGCCGACCTGGAAACCGTGCGTGACGCCCTGGGCGACGATTTCATGGCACGGCGCGGCGTGGTCACCGTCACGCCGGAGCAGGCCAAGCGGTTCGAGCGCTTCGCCCGCGGCCTGCTCGACGAGAACGAGGTCCCCGACGTCCTCGAGGAAATCGCCGCCATCCGCACCGTCTCGCTGCGTCAGGCCATCGCCGACTTCGACAAGATGATCCACCAGATTTCCGCCCGCCTGGAAAAGGAGGTGGCGCCGCTGGTGGTGGAAGGCGAGGACGTGCGCATCGATCCCGAGGTGTTCGGGCCGTTCCTACGTTCGCTCGGCCACGTCTTCCGCAACGCGGTCGACCACGGCATCGAAGACCCCGATTCCCGGCTGTCCACCGGCAAGAGCGAGGTCGGCACCATTACCTGCGCCATCCGCCGGGTCGACGGCGTCCTGGCCATCGACATCGCCGACGACGGCGCCGGCATCGATATCGAGACCCTGCGCCGCCGCGCCGCCGAGCTGACCGCCGACGACGTCAGCGGGTGGGGGCTGGCCGATCTGGTCTTCGCCGACGGCATCAGCATCCGCACCGAGGCCACCGAGCTTTCCGGGCGCGGCGTCGGCATGACCGCCGTGAAGGCCAGCGTCGAGGAACTGGGCGGCAGCGTCCAAATCGATTCCCGCCCCGGCCACGGCACCCATTTCCTGTTCCACATCCCCTTCCCGCCGCAGGTGGAGGGGCGTGCCCAATGACCTTCAACAGACTGAAGTTTCCGCCGACCATGGCGGCGGTGCTGACCCGTACCCGGGACTACCTCCAAGAGGAGATCGGCCTGAAGGTCTCGCGGGCAAAGCCGCGCACCGGCAACATGGATGCGTTACAATTGCGCGATGTGACCGCGGTGGTTTGCACCGACGGGCCGATCAAGCTGCTTATCGTCTTCAGCTTCCAGCGCCCGCTGCTCGAGCATATCCGCGAAGTGGTCACCGCCACGCTGAACGTGCTGCCCGAGGAACGCGAGCTGTTCCTGCGCGAGACGGCGGCCGAAACCATGAACTTCATCCTCGGCCACGCCACCGCCGATCTGGCCGAGGAAGGCAATGACATGCGGCTGTCGCCGCCCGTCGTCATCGATGAAGAAAAGAACATCCTTCGTCCAAAAAAAGCGATTTTCACCTCGATCGAAATGGCAACCAGCCATGGTACTCTCGACATCAATTTCATCGGACCGTCAGATTTATTCGACCAAAAATTGAACATTCTCGGTAATGAAGAAGCTCAAGGGGGGAACATGCACCCATTGAAGGTCCTGATTGTCGACGATTCCCTGCTGACCGTCCGGACTTTGACCGGAATGCTGACCGAACTTGGCCACCTGGTGGTCCAGACGGCGGGAAGCGGGGCACAGGCCCTGGACTCCTATCGCCAGATCAAGCCCGACCTGGTCACCATGGACATCACCATGCCGGACATGGACGGCATCGAAGCCACCGGCGGCATCCTCAAGGAATTTCCCGACGCCAACATCATCATGGTGACCTCTCACGGCCAGCAGGGTATGGTCATGAAGGCGGTGAAGGCCGGAGCCAAGGGTTACGTCCTGAAGCCCATCAAGCCCGAGAAATTGCGCGACATGATCGCGCGGGTGTTCAAGACCTGACCGGTCAGGGGAAGCGGATGGCGGCTGCATCCAGGCGTACGCAGACAGCTCGGACGACCGGCAGCAACGGCACAATCGACGTTATCCCGTTCCCCATCTACGTGGTCGACACGCAAAGCCTGGAACTGATCAGCGTCAATCAAGCCATGCGCCGCAAGACCGGGGCTCAGATCGGTCAGACCTGCCATCGGGCCATCTACGACCAGCCCAGGCCCTGTCACTTCTGCAAGATCGCCGCCCTGTCCGAGGCGCCCCCCGACAGTCCGGCCGCCCTGGTTTTCGAGCATTTCAACGACCGCGACGAGTGCTGGTACCAGTTGAACGAGACCCTGATCGACTGGTTCGACGGCCGCCGGGTAAAGCATTCCATCGCCGTGGACATCGGCGCCCTCAAGGATGCCCAGAACGAGCTGTCCGAGGCCTATGTCCTGCTGGCGCTGAAAAGCGTCGAGCTGGAAAAGGCCTCCATCACCGATTCCCTGACCGGACTGTTCAACCGCCGCCGCCTGGACGAAGCCTTCGCCCACGAACTGGACCGCGCCCAACGCTACGCCAAGCCGGTCTCGCTGATCATCGCCGACGTGGATCATTTCAAGTCGGTCAACGACGTCCACGGCCATCAGGTGGGGGACGAGGTGCTGCGGGCCATCGCCGGATTGCTGCGCCAGGGGGTAAGGGCGGTGGATATCGTCGGACGCTGGGGCGGCGAGGAATTCCTGGTCATCTGCCCCGACACCGACCTGGACGGCGCCCTGGCCCTGGCGGAGAAACTGCGGGCCTCCATCGAGGAGGCGCCGTTCCCGACCATCGGTACCAGTTCCTCGTCGTTCGGCGTCGCCCAATACCGGGACGGCGAGTCCTTCAAGGATACGGTGGCCCGCGCCGACACGGCGCTCTACCGGGCCAAGGTCAACGGCCGCAACCGCATCGAGTCCTGAGTCATAATCATGCTGATCGGCCAATTCACCCTGCCGCTGGCCTTCGACCTCGCCGCCACCTTCCTGTTCGCGGTCACCGGAGCCATGACCGCCATGCGCAAGGGCTACGACTTCGTCGGCGTGTTCTTCCTGGCCCTGGTCACCGGCATCGGCGGCGGCCTGTTGCGCGACGGGGTATTCCTGCAACAGGTTCCGGCGGTCCTGGGCTCCCATTACCTGCTGGTGGTGGTGGTGGCCACGGTGATCGGCCTGCTGTTCGGCCAAAGCCTCAACCGTCTGGCCCTGGTCTTCCTGCTGGTGGATGCCCTGGGGCTGGGGCTCTATACCGTCTTCGGGACGCAGAAATCCCTGAATGCCGGGCTGGGCTGGGTGCCCGCCCTGCTGATCGGCGTCGTCAACGCGGTGGGTGGCGGCGTGATGCGCGATCTGATGAGCCGCGAGGAGCCGCTGATCTTCCGCCCGGGAGAGTTCTATGCCGCCGCCGCCCTGGCCGGGGGAGCGACCTTCGCCATCCTCGCCCTGGGATTGGGCATCGCGGCCCAGCCGGCCGCCCTGGCCGGCATCGCGGTGACCGTGCTGGTCCGGGTGGCCTCGGTGCGCTTCGGCTGGCGCACCCCGGCGGCGCGCGCCCTGATCGGCGGCGACCATCCGCCGGGAGAGGCTTGAACCTGCCTCCCCCTAGCAACTAATGTGGCCCCATGGTCGCATCGCCCTCCCCTTCCGACACTTTCAACGTTCTGTGGCTGCAGGCCGCCAGTTGCGGCGGCTGCACCATGTCGGCCCTGGCCGCCGACGACACCGGATTGCTGCGCGCCCTCGAGCGGTTCGGCATCCGCCTGCTGTGGCATCCCTCGCTGTCCGAGGAAAGCGGCGCCGAGGCCCTGGCGATTCTCGAGGATTGCGCCACGGGAAGGCTGCGCCTGGACTGCCTGTGCGTCGAGGGATCGGTGCTGTTGGGGCCCAACGGTTCGGGGCGGTTCCAAATGCTGTCGGGCAGCGGCAAGCCGGTGAAGGACTGGATCGCCCGGCTGGCCGCCAAGGCCGGCCATGTGGTGGCGGTGGGCAGTTGCGCGGCGTTCGGCGGCGTGCCGGCGGCGGGCCACAACCCGACCGACGCGCGCGGCCTGCATTATTCCGGCTGGGATGTGGGCGGGGCGCTGGGCAAGGGCTTCCGTTCGGCCTCGGGCCTGCCGGTGGTCAACATCGCCGGCTGCGCCCCCCATCCGGGATGGATCGTCGAGACCCTGGCGGCCCTGGCCCTGGGCGACCTCGCGACCGACCAACTGGACGCCCTGGGGCGGCCGCGCGCCTATGCCGACCATCTGGCCCATCATGGCTGCGGCCGCAACGAGTTCTACGAGTTCAAGGCCAGCGCCGCGCGCCCCTCGGATCGCGGCTGCCTGATGGAGAATCTGGGCTGCCGCGCCACCCAGGCGCCGGGCGACTGCAATATCCGCCGCTGGAACGGCTATGGCTCTTGTACCGACGGCGGCTATGCCTGCATCAACTGCACCTCGCCCGCCTTCGAGACGCCGTCCGGCCCCTTCCAGGAAACCGCCAAGGTGGCCGGTATTCCGGTGGGTCTGCCGGTGGACATGCCCAAGGCGTGGTTCGTGGCCCTGGCGGCGCTGTCCAAGTCGGCGACGCCCCAGCGGGTGCGCACCAACGCCCACGCCGACCACGTCATCGTCCCACCCGCCCGCCGTCCGCAAAAATCGCCATGACCGAAAGCCCCACCCGCCTGATCGTCGGCCCCTTCAACCGGGTCGAGGGCGACCTGGAGGTCACCCTCGACATCGCCGACGGCGTCGTGGCCGAGGCCCGCGTCAACGCCCCGCTCTATCGCGGTTTCGAGCAAATCCTGCAGGGCCGGCCCGCCGCCGATTCCCTGGTGATCGCGCCGCGCATCTGCGGCATCTGCTCGGTGTCGCAATCGGTGGCCGCCGCCCGCGCCCTGGCTGGACTGGAGCGGCCCGAGGTTCCGGCCAACGGCACCCTGGCGGCCAATCTGATCCTGGCCGGCGAGAATGCCGCCGATCACCTGACCCATTTCATGCTGTTCTTCGCCCCCGATCTGGCGCGGGCCTGCTACGCCGACCGCCCGTGGTTCGCGGCGGCACGGCGGCGCTTCGCGGCGGGAGACGGCGAATGCGCCCGCGTCCTGCTGCCGGCCCGCGCCCGTTTCCTGCATCTGATGGGCCTGCTGGCCGGCAAGTGGCCTCACTCGCTGGCCCTGCAGCCCGGCGGCGTCACCAAGGCCATCGATCCGGGCGAGAAGATCCGCCTGCTGTCCATCGTCACCGAATTCCGCGAGATGCTGGAAACCCACCTTTTCGCCGACCGCCTGGAGACCATCGCGGCCCTGGACGGCATCGCCGCCCTCGAGTCCTGGGCCGCGGCGGCATCGCCCGAGCAAGGCGATTTCCGCCTGTTCCTGCACATTGCCGCTGATCTGGGCTTCACCGGGCTGGGCATCGGCCCCGGCCGCTTCATCTCGTCGGGCAGCTTCGGCCTGTTCGCGCCGGGCGTCTGGAGCCAAGGCGCCCTGTCGGGCTTCGACCCCGCCCAAGTCACCGAGGATCACGCCCATAGCTGGATGGAGGGCGCCATCTTAGCTCCCTTCGTCGGCCAGACCATCCCCTCCCCCGACAAGCCCGAGGCCTATACCTGGTGCAAGGCGCCGCGCCTGGACGGCCGGGTGGCCGAGGTGGGCGCCCTGGCCCGTCAGGTGGTGGACGGCCATCCCTTGGCCCGCGCCCTGGCCGCCGCCCGCCCCGGCGGCTCGGTGCACGACCGGGTGGTGGCAAGACTGTTGGAACTGGCCCGGCTGATCCCCGCCATGGAGGGCTGGATTCGCGCCATCCGCCCCGGCGAGCCGTTCTGCGCTCCGCCCACCGCTCCGGCCGACGGCACCTCGGCCGGGCTGGTCGAAGCGGCGCGCGGCACTTTGGGCCACTGGCTGAGCCTGCAAAGCGGCCGCATCGCCAATTACCAGATCGTCGCTCCCACCAGTTGGAACTTCTCCCCCCGCGACGCCCAAGGCAATCCCGGCGCCCTGGAAACGGCCCTGGCCGGCACCCCGGTCCTGCCCGGCGAAACCACCCCGGTAGCCGTCCAGCACGTGGTCCGCTCCTTCGACCCCTGCATGGTCTGCACGGTGCATTAACGGCAACACATTGATATTTAATGATAAAATTGTAAACGTCCAAAACTTATCCAAAACTCGTCCAATAAGCGGGCGTCAGCCCAGACGAATTTCGATCCATTCGGACCCGCGAACATCGCGGTAGAGCGCCGTCATGTCGGGGGATTTGTGCCCCAACAGCGCCTGCGCATCGATGCCCTGCTCGGCATAAAGCCGGGCGGCCAGCGAGCGGATTTCATGAAAGGTGGGAGGGGTCTTGCCTGCCGGCCAAGTCAGGCCGGCCTTGTCTCGGGCCTCGGCGAAGGCGGCGGTGATGGTATGCAGCCGCAGCTTGTCACCCGGCTTGGCCCGCCCGGCAAAGGCGGAGTGATGCACCAGATGGCGGGACAGCACCACGTCGCGACAACGCTGCACCACCTCCCCCACCGACCAGTTGACGGCCTGGAGACGGAGATCGAGGGGGATACAGACCCGGTTCCCCGTCTTGAAGTGTTTGATCTTGAGGAAGAAGCGCTCGATGAGATTGCGCTCGCAATAGAGAGCGAAATCACACGGGACCTGGGGTAACGTTCTTCTCGGAGGGATGACCGGAACTGCGTCCTGGTTGCGGATGGCGTCGCGGAATGCCCCGGAATCGTAGTCCTTGTCGCCAAGAACGTGCTCTGCCAGGATATCGGCGATGAGGGCCTCGGCTTGGGTGTAGTCGCTCGCCTGTCCTGGCGTCAGGATAAAGCGCAACGGGCTGTGCGTGGGCCACGATTAACTGTTCTCCACGTATTCTGAAGCGCCGGTCACCACCATGATGGCCAAGGATAGGGTCTTGGGGCATAACCCCGTCATGGGGCTCTACACCACAAAATCCTACAGCGCCTGTCTGCAGGATGAAGACAGGCTAAAGGCCCTGTCGTCGCGGCATCGCCAAAGACCCGAAGCAAGCCACGTTCCCGGATAGCATGTCCGAGGAGTCGAGTATGCCGCCTCATGCGGTGGCTTGCATCCTGCGCCTATCGCCCCGCCCCCGCGGCGATCTTGAGGCGTGTGATGGCCATTTCCAGTTCGGCCGCGATTTTGCGGCGCTGGTCGGCGGCTTTGGTGTCTTTCAGTCGGCGGAGGGTGCTTTCGGCTTCGTTGAGTTCCTGGACGGCGGTGGAGCCGGGCTGGGTGGCCAGTTGCAGTTTGGCGGTGGAGATTTCGGCGGCTTTCTCGGCCTCGTAATTCCGGTCGATGGCCATGGGTTGGGCCAGGGCGGGGGTGGCCAGCAGCAGGATGGCCAGGGTCAGGGATTTCAGCGTCATGGCGGGGTCTCCTGTTTGGGGCGTCACATGCCCATCTCGCGGATGATGACGGCGGCGACGGACCGCCAGGCGCGGCCCAGAATGCTGCGGCGTTCGCCGTCCATATGGGCCGTGCCGCGGATGGGAACGGCGACAGAGCCGTTCAGGGTCAATCTTATGCGATAAAGCGCCATGTCGGGTACCAGGGATCTGGTGTCGAAGCGGGCCGGGATGGCGCCGCCATAGGGCGCCCCCAATTGGGGGTCGGCCAGCGCCCGCACCGCCGCATGGTCGATGGTGGCGATGGTGGCGGCCAGGGGGGCGCCGCTGCCATCGGGGATGAAGCTGGCCTTGCCGCCCACCCGGATGCGGGGCAGGTCATCCTCTGCCAGATAGGCTTCGATCACCGCGCCCTTGCGCAAGGACAAGATCGCCTCCTTGGGGCTGATCCACTGGCCGGTCTGCGTATTGGGCGAAAGATCCGTGACGGTGCCGGAGATGGGGGCGGTCAGTGTCAGGCGGTCGCGGTCGCGGATCAGCGCCACCTTCTCCGCCTGGGCGGCATCCAGTTCCTGGGTGATGGCCTGAAGGCGGTTGCGGAAGCTGTCCTCGAAGCCCATGGCGGAAACTTCGTATTTCAAGACCATGATCCGGCGCTCCACCTGCTGCAGGCGAAGCTCCAGATCAGGATTGTCCAGGCGGGCGAGAACGGTTCCGGCGGCGACGGTGTCGCCGGGCTTGACCTGGATTTCGTCCAGCCGCCCCGGCGATGGCGTATAGAGGGTCACATGCTCGGCGGCCTTGAGCATGGCGGGGGCGGAGACCCGGCCCGACCACGGCGCCGCCAGCACCAGCAGGGCCAGCAAGGCGAAGCCCAATGGCCAGCGGCTGCGTCTGCTGGCCCGGATGGCCTTTGCCCGCTTGCGCCATTCCCCGAATTCCAGGAGGAACGGCCTGGCCACGAACCAGCCCATTTCCACCGCGAACAAGATGATACCCAGCACCTTTATGAAGACGTGATAGACCAGCGCCGCGATGCCGAGGAACAGGGTCAGGCGATAGATCCACACCGCCCAGGCGAAGGCGATCATCCAGGCCCGCAAGGCCGGGGGCAGGTGCTCCGGCACCGGCTCGTCCAGGCCGAACAGCATCTCGCGCAGATGCCAGCGGGCCAGGGCGAAGGAGCGCGGATGCAGATTGGGCTGGCCCAGGGCGTCCATGGCCAGGAAATAGCCGTCGAAGCGCATGAAGGGGCTGAGATTGATGGCCAGGGAGGAAATCCAGGTGGTGGCCGCCAGGGTAAAGGCCATGCCTTTCAAATTGCCCTCGGGCAGCACCCCCCATGCCAGGGTGGCCCAGACCGCCAGGGCCAGTTCGGCCAGGATGCCCGCGCCGCCGATCAGCAGGCGCTTGCGGCGGCTGGTCAGCTTCCAGGCTTCGTTCACATCGGTGTAGAGCACCGGCATCATCACCAGGAAGGCGATCCCCATGGTGGGCACCCGGCAGCCGAACGCCTTGGCGGTCAGCGCATGGCCCAATTCATGGATCAGCTTGGCCAACCCCAGGGCGATGCCGAAGGCGGCCAGCCCCTCCATGGAGAAGTGATCCACCATGGTGGCGGCAAAGCCGCTCCACTGCCGCCCGATCAGGAACAGGCCCGCGATCAGGGCTAGAACCGTGGCAAGCCGGAAGCCCCTGCCGCCCAGCCAAGCCAGATAGGGCAACAGGGATTCCAGCATCCGGTCCGGCCGCAGCAGGGGCAGGCGGAAAAACAGATAGTGATGCAGCAGCCAAGTCACCCAGGAGGTCTTCTGGGCGTCATGGATGGCGAGCAGCCGCCCCACATCCGTGAACTGGACCGGCTTCAGCAACTGGCCACGGGCCAGGAACGTCACCACCTCGTCCACATCCTCGGGCTCCAGACGCAGGGTGGTCTCGGCGCTGACCGCCTGGGCCACGGCCTGGGGATCGGCCAGATGCCAGCGGCTCAGAACCTCGAAGGCGGGCCAGGACAGGCGGAAATACTGGTTGCGCAGCGGGTCATGCAGCATCCAGGTGGGCGTCCCGTCATGGTCGGCGGCGCCGTCATGCAGGGTCAGTTCCTCGCGGAGCGGCGGCAGCATGGCGGCGGCGCTCATGGCGGCCTCATACCCCCACGAACTGGCGGATGGTGGCCAGCGGCTTTCGGAACAGCCACCAGACCAGCGGCACCCGGTCGCCATCGATGCGCGCCGTGCCCTTCAGGCCCAGGCGGGGCTTGGCCTCGCCCTCGGCCAGACCGGCCCGCACCCGGTGGGCGATGGTGGCGTCGGGCCGGGCGGCCGCCTCGTAGGCCACGCTACGCACGGTGGCGCGCAGGGGCGATAGCGGCGCGGTGTTGAGGAACAGGGTCAGCCGGGCGCCGGGCTGAACGTCTCCCATATCGGCGGCGGCGACCCAGGCTTCCACCTCGGTATCGGTCTCGTCGGCGATGGCCATCACCTTCTCGCCCATCGCCACCGGCTTGCCGATCCAGTCGCTGGGATCGTCGAACACCGCGATGCCGGGCCTGGGCGCCTTGACCGCGATGCGGGCCAACTGGCTGTCCAGCAGCCGTACCTCCGCCGCCTTTTCCTCGGCCTTGCCCGACAGGATGGCGATCTGGGCCTTGGCCTTGGGGTCGAACACCATGGCCTGGGCCGCCTGACGGTATTCCGCCTCCGCCGTGGCCCATTGGCTGCGGGCCACATCCAGCTTGCCGGACAGGGCGGTTCCGTCCAGGTCGAACAGCCTGTCTCCCTCGGCGACCCGCTCATTGGGCTGGACGGCGATGCGGTCCACCACCCCGTCCAGGGGGGCGCGGATCATCACCGGATGGGCGGGCACCGCATCGGCGGGGGCCAGCACCGAGCCGGTGACGGGGAACAGCCCCACCAGCAGACCCGCCGCCGCCAGCCACTTGACCCGATGGCTCTTGGGAAGCCGGATGGCCCAGCTCTTGGGCACCAAGGCCCGCCGAGCAACCCCGGTCAGGGCGGCCAGATGGGCCAGCAGCGCCACCTCGTTCGGGGCGAACGCCTCGTCGCGGGCATAGAGCAGAATCTCGCCGCCCATGGGCAGGACCAGGGCATGAACCGGAAGCCAGTCGCCCCAGGGCTCCGCCAGGGCGGCGGGAAGGTCGGCGGCGGTGATGACGGTGGGGGCGTCCCTGTCGGCCAGCGCCCGGAACACCTGATCCAGCCACAGACCATAGGGGCTGCCATCCTCCATGGCGGCCACTCCCGACAGGGCCGCCATGCCCGATACCGGGCTCCACAGCGCAGCCTGGCGATAGGGGATCAGCGAGAAGGCCATATCCACCGCCAGGAACGCCACCTCCACCGGCCGCGCCGCCCGCAGGATGCGGCTTTCCAGCTCGAGCAGTTGAAGGAGGATATCGCTCATTGGGTCAGCGCCGGAGGTCGGGGGGGCAGGCCGTGATCCACCATCAATGTCCCTCGAACGCCGGGCGCCGCCTCCGGCGGCCTGGCTCACGCGCCATGTGGCGCGGGGCCTCCCTGCGGGCAATTGCCCGCCCGGGTCCAAAGACAATGGCCCAGTCGCTTGGCTCCATCATGGCGGCGGCGACAGCAGGACCTTTCCGCTCATCCCGGCGGAGAGTTCGGGGAAATGGCCGCCGATGGCGCCGGTGATGCGCACCGACTGGCTGACCGGATCGATGCGGGCGCCGATTCGGGTCAGCTTGACCGGATAGCTTTTGCCGGTCTCGTCGATGGCCACCTGGAAGGCATGGCCCGGCTTCAGCCAGATCAGCCATTTGCTGGGAACCACGAAGTCCAGTTCCAGCACCGAATCATCCAGGATGTCCAGCAGTGCCTGACCGGGCTGGACATATTGCTGGCTCCGCACCTTCTGCTCCACCACCCGGCCGTCGAAGGGCGCCGGGATCTGGCATTTGGACACCATGGCCGCCATGGCCGCCACCTTGGCGCGGGCCTTGTCGGCCTCCGCCTCCGAGACGTCGGTCTCGAGCTTGCCCACGGTCTGAAGCTCCAGCAGGCGCTTGTTCACCGCCACCGTCTTGCTGGCCGCCGACAGGGTGGCGCGGGCCTCGTCCAACTGGGCCCGGTTGACCGAACAGTCGAAGCCGATCAGCACCTGCCCCTTGGAAAAGCGCTCACCCTCGCGCGCTCCGATCTTTTCCACCTTGGCGCCGATCTCGGCGGCCAATGTGGTGAAGTCGCGGGGGGACAACTGGGCGCGCAACTCCTGACCCTGGACGGGGGCCGCCGCCAGGACCAGGAGCAGGGCCAGACCGGCGAGAAGCCTCACCGGTCCGAAACCTGGGCGACCACCCGGGGCGCCTCGTCCTCGCCGCCCAGCCAGTGCGGCAATTTGTCCAGAAGGCTGAACGTGCCGGGGACCGGAGGCGCAGCCGGGGCAGCCGCCACCGCCGGCAGATCGCGTCCCCAGCGTTCCAGCCGCTGGGCGATGGCGGCGGACAGAGCGGGAAGATCATGGGCCGCCACCGAATCGGGCAGCAGATCGTCGCCCATGGTGGCCTGCATCTTGGCATAGGCCTGTTCCACCTGGGCATAGGTCTGGAAGCGGCGAAGCTGCGACGCGATGGCCGAGGCATGGCCCGCCACCCGCTCCAGCATGCCGCTGGCGTCATTGGCCGCCCTGGCGTCGGACAGCTCCGCCAGGCGCTTATCCACCTTCCACAACTCGTCCGACTGCTCGAACTGGCTGGTGGCGTTGCGGAACTGGCGCTCCGACACATGCACCTGGGCCAGCACCGCCATGCGCAGGGCCAGACGGCGGGCCTTGGCCACATCCTCGTTGGTCTGGGCGTATTTCAGCGCCGAGGGGCCGGAAATGACATTCATCAGGTTCCAGGTCAGCTTGGTCCCGGCCTCGTACCAGTGATTGTCCATCAGGAAGCTGTTGTAGTCGTAATTGCGGCTGGCGGAAAAGGTCACGCCGGGCAACATCCTGATGATGGCCTTCTTGGTGTCGTCCACCGAAATGCGGGTCAGATAGCCCTGCTCGCGCAGATCGGGATTGCCGATGAAAGCCTGCTCCTCCATGCGCTCCAGCGAGGTCGTCCAATCGGGCGGAACCATGGCGTCGGGCACCGCCAGCCGGATCTCGGTCCCCGGGGCCACATTGATCAGGGCCGCCAGTTCGATCCGCGCGGTCGACAGCTCCTGCTGGATCGCCGTCAGCTGACGCAGGGTCTCCAGCAGCGACTTCTGATAGCGCAGACTCTCGGCCGGGGCCTTCAGATTCTCCCGCTCCACCAGCCGCGCCTTGTCCAGGGCGAAGCGGGCCTCGGTCACCGCCTGCTCCACATCGCCCTTCAGGGTCTGATAGGCCGCCGCCCGCCAATAGGCGAAGCGCACCTCGGAAATCAGATTATGCACCGCCTTGCGGCGGCGCTCGGTCGCCACCAGCGACCGGTCGGTATTGGATTTGGCGGTGTAATAGGTCAGGCCGAAATCCAGGATGTTCCAGCTCATGGTCAGATCGGCGGTCCGGGCGAACCGGTCCGCCGAATAGCTGGGATTGCTGGTGCTGGTGGTCTGGCTATAGAGATCGCGCGACCGGGTCGCATTGGGCTCGGACCGCTCGGTATAGCCCGCATTGGCGGTCAGCTTGGGCAGCAGATCGAACCTGTCGACGTCCAACTGGCCCAGGGCCAGGGCCTCCTCCATCATCTTGGACCGCTTGTCCAGATTGAATTTCAGCGCCCGCGCGATGGCCTCAGACACGGTCAACGGCCCGCTCAGCGGCTCGCCCCCCTGGAACATATCGGACCGGTCGGCGGTGGACTGCGCCGCCAGTTCCTCCTGGGTGAACGGCTCCGGCGTCAGGGCGCAGGCGGAAAGAAGGGCAACCAACGAGACGGAGGCCAGCAAACGCTTCATCGTTAAAATCCCCTGGTATTGAAACATCACGCGGCCCTGCCGCCGGACATCAGGTTACCCAACAGAGCCGCCTGCTTGGCCAGACGCCCCTCCTTGCTCATGCTCCGCAACTGCTCGGACAGCGACAGCTTGCCCACCGGCCCGGCGGCGGCATGCTTGGATGCCCCCCCGGCATCGCCGCTCCGCCCCGGTGCCTGAGGCTGGCCACGGCCTTCGCCCTCGCCCTGGGGCGCCACATTGCCCTGACCGCCCTCGCCCACCTGGATCTTGAAGGTCTGTACCGCCTCGCGGCCTTCGTTGTCGCGGGCAACCACCTTGACAACCACTTCGCCCTTAAACCCGGGCGGCGGCGTCCCCTCGAAGGTGCCGGTCTGCGGATTGAACACCATCCAGCCGGGAAGCGTGGCTCCGTTCGCCCGCGTCGCCGTCAGGGTGACGGTGGCATCAGGCCTGGTGCTGGCAAAGGAATCCGCCGGGATCTGAACCGATACGCGGGCGCCCAAGGCGAAACCGGCGTCCCTGACCGGGGCATTGACCACCAGGGCGTCCCCGCCACCGGGGGATCTGGACGCCAGTTGCACCTGGAACCCTCCCGAGGACAGAGCGGAACCGGCGGATGCGCCAGAGACCGACCGCCCATCACCTGAGACCACGGCGGACGCCGAGCCGCTGATGCCTCCCCCCGCCGTCGGGGCTGCCATGGACGCGGTGGTGGTGAACGCGGTCTTCTCGCTCGCGAAGGACATGGATGCCGCGATCACATTGGTGATCGGAGTGCCGCCAACCATGCTGATGCTGGCCGACTGACTGCTGCCGAACGAAGCGGCGTTCTTGGCGTCGTTGCTGACCTCGTTGGCGGATGACTGACTCGATGCCTGCACCACATTCTTGATCGGAGTGCCGCCCACGGTGCTGATACTCCCCGTGGCGGCCGTCACGGGCGGGGCGGCGTCGGTCGCCCGCACCGTCGTCACCAGGACCGCGGACGTCGTGTCAGTCGGGGCCGCCGTCGAAACCGGAGTCGGCAAGGGCTGTGGCGTCGGAGTGGGAACGGGGTTGGTATTGGGCGGCGGCGTCTCCGCAGCCGTCGGCTTCAGCGCGATATTGGTATCGCTGCCCCCATCCACGGCTACCTGGGTGACCACCAGGCTGTTCACGGTGATGCCCGCCAGCCCGGTCAGGGTAATGGTGACGTCGGCGCTGCCATTGCCGTCGGTATCGATGGCCAGGACGGCATCGGCCCCGGCTGTACTGACGGTCATGCGCGACAGGGGCACCGTCAGACCGGCCAGCCGGATATTATCGCTGACGGTCAGGTCCCGGATGGTGTCGCCATCGCCCACGAAGAACTTATCGCTCCCCGCTCCGCCGGTCAGGATATCGGCCCCGTCGCCGCCGGTCAGTTCATCATTTCCAGAGCCGGTGGTCAGGGTGTCGTTGCCCGCTCCGCCGTCGACCTTGGTGACTGCGGCGCCGGTTTCGGTGAAGACGTCATTGCCGCCATAAAGAGTGTATTCAAGGAAGCCGCGACCGTTCCGAACCGCCGAAGTGTTGACGGTAATGGTCTCTGAATTGGCGGCCTGATCGGCGACATCGGCCGCGTCGTGGCTGTCGATGAAGGACCACGCCGCTTCGCTACCGTCGTTATTGGTAAAGGTGTGGCTGCCATTGTAAAGAGTCCCGTTCGGTGACTCCACGAGGATTCCCTGGGCGACATTGCCCAAGGAGTTATCATGGACGGACAGGGACGAGGAAACCTCATTGAGGCCGATGCCCGTGGTAGCCCCGCCATATTGCGACACGCCCGACGAGCGGATCGTGTTGTTGTAGATTTCCGACACTCCGACCTGACGCAGCAGGATTCCAGTGGCGGACCATGTGGAGTCGTTAGACCCCAGATTGGTGATCGTGTTGCCGCTGATGGTCGCCAGGGTGCCGGCCCGCGCGCCGCCGGAACCGATCTGCATGCCGTTGATGTTGGAAGGGCCGTGGGAACCCAGCCCCGTGATGGCGTTGTTCTGGACGGTCACCGTCAGCCCGGCGCCCCAGGCGACGATACTCGTCTTCTGAACCGTGGTGATCGTGGAGTTCTTGATGGTTACCGAGGCCGGGCTGGCGGCGGTCGCTTCCGCTAGAATGCCAAAATTCTCGCTGTAGCCGGAATAGTCGCCATTGGCGTCCACGACCGAGGCGATGTGCTGGACGGTCACGCCGTCGATCATCGCATTGGTGTTATAGACGGCGATACCCAACAGATCCTCGCTGCCATTGGCGTGGGGGTTGAGGGTTGGATCGTGGGCCTGGTAGCGGCCATCCACCGTGATGTTGCGCACCGTGACCGTGCCCTGGGCCGTGGTGGCGGTGCGCAGATCCAAGACGGCATAGCGGGCCCGATTGCTCATCCCCGCCTGAACCGAGGCCACGAGGTCGGCGGTATCGGGCGCCTCCAGGGTGACGTGCCCGGCTCCGTTGACGGCATTGATGGTCACCGCCTTCGAGGCGATGAACTGGCCGCGATAGGTCCCGTCCTGAATGAGGACCGTGTCGCCGTCCGAAGCCTTGGCCAAGGCTTCGGCCAGGTTGAAGCCGTCGGCGCCGTCACCGTCGGTGTCGTAGGCGGTCTGGTCCACATAGATGGTGGAACTGGTCACGCTGGCATCGGCATTGACGGTGCCCGTGGAATCCGTGAGGGCGAAGCGCAGGGTGGCGGTGCCGTAGGGGGTAGCATTGGAATAGCCGATGGCGCGCACCAACGTCTGAATAGCGGTGGAATCGGCGCTGGCGTTGAAGGTGAAGCTAAGCCTTCCAGTGGCGTGGTCATAGGTCCAACTGGCGATCTGAGTGCCACCGACACTCAACGTGCCGTCGGCGATATCCTGGCCCAGGGTGATGGTGCGGTTGGAGATCACGCCACTGCCGAACGAGAAGATATCGTTCTGATTGCCATCGGCGGTTCCGCTGCCCATGACCCGCTGGATCACCAGCGTGCCATTGGTCCAAGAGGCGCCGCCCATCTGGCTGATGGTGGCGTCGGCGGCGGCGACCCCTCCGTTGGCATTGGCCAGGGTGACGGTATTGCCGCTGCCGCCGGTGGTGGCGTTCAGGTCCAGATTCGGCCCGGCGCGGCCGGTGAAGGTCAGCACCTTGTCAAAACTGTTGCCTGCCGAATCGGTGGCCCGCACGGTCACGCTATAGGTCTGGCCGTCGGTCAGGGCGGTTCCGCCCACGCTCAGCACATTGCCGGTGATGCTGAATTTCGCGTTGTCACCGATTCCGTTGGGCAGGCTGTAGGCGAAGGTCTCGCCGCTGGTGGCATCGGTGGCCGACAGGGTGGCGACCGTGCTGCTGATGGATATCGGAGTGGTGGTTCCCGACGGCGTGATATCGGTGGGCGCGGTGGTATTGATCGTCACCGCCCTGGTGCCTGCGCTGCCCGCATTGCCGACCGCATCGGTGGCGGTGGCGCTGATGGTGCTGCTGGCCGCATCGGCGGGGATTTCCCCGCTGGTGAAGGTGGAGGTCCAGTTGCCCGTGCCATCGGCGGTCACCGTATGGGTGGTGCTGCCCCAGGTCACCGCGACGCTGCTATTGGCCTCCGCCGTACCGGACACCGTCACGCCCGCCGTCTTTTCCGCCGCGCTCACCTTGTTGTCGGTGGCGACGGTGCCGATCACCGCCGCCGCTGGCGCGGTATTGTCCAGGGTATAGGTCTGGCCCGAGGTATAGCCGGCGGCGATGGCAAGGGCGCCCGAGGTGGCGGTGATGCCGGTCCCGCTGGCATTGAGGTCCAGTTCCACGGTGCCGTCGCCCGCCAGCCCCGCCACATGGACGGTATAGCTGCTACTGCCGTCGGCCCCGGCGGTCACGCTGATCACCGCCGTGCCGGTGACTCCCGCGCCCTTGACCACGGAGAAGTCGGCGAGGTCCACATTATCCACCGCCTGATTGAAGGTGACGGTGTAGTCCAGACCACCGGTTCCCTTGGTTTGTACCGTCGAGGCATTGCCGCTGTTATGGATCGAGGAAACCGATGGATAGTTATGGGCGGTGATGGTCAGCGGCTTGGTGTAGGTGTTGCCCCCTGCATCGGTGACCCGAACATTGACGTGATAGGTGGTGCCATCCACCAAATCCGTCCCGCCCACCACCAACCGGTTGCCGGAAATGGTGAACTTGGCATTGTCGGCGCTGTTGGCGGGCGTGCCGCCATCGGCCACCAGGGCATAGGTGAAGGTTTCCGACCCACTGTTGGTGTCGGTGGCCGTCAGCGTCGCCGCATTGCTGCCGCCGGTAATGGCGCACACGGTCGCTGATAGCGTGACGTCGGTGGGCGCATGACCATCGATGGTGGTTGCGGCAGCAATGGCGGTGGTATAGGCGGTGCTGGCATTGCCCGCACCATCCACCAGCACGGCACTGACCGCGGGATGACCGGCGAACACGTCGGTATCGCCCGATTGCACCACATATGTGGCGGTATAGGTGGTGTCGCTGGTCTTGGTCAGACTGCCGAATGCATGCCCGCCGATGGTCAGGCCGCCGCCGCTTAGGGTATCGGTGTCGGTGTCACTGGCCACGGTGATGGTGGCGGTGATGGTGTCGCCGACCTTATAGACGGTGTTGTCGAGGGTGATATTGGTGATGCTGGGCGCGGTATGGTCCAACGTATAGGTCTGGCCCGAGGTATAGCCGGCGGTGATGGCATTGCTGCTGCCGTCTTGGATGCCGGTACCGCTGCTGTTGAGGTCAAGTCGCATGGTGCCGTCACCACCGACCCCGGTCACCGACACGGTGTAGTGGATATGATCGCCGCTGTCGGTGACCGTGCCGATGGTGCCGGCGGCGGTGCCGGTATTGGTCAGGGTGAAGTCGGCGGCATCGACCCCGGTCACCGATGCGCTGAAGGTAACGTCGAACTGTTCCGACGTGGCGTTATTGGTGGCCGATGCCCCGGTATGGCGGTTGATGGAGGTGACAGTGGGGCCGGCGGGAAGGGGGGTGATATTGGAGAGAATCAGATTATCAAGAATGCCGAACAGATTACTTGCCTCGGAATAACTGATGGTAACGGAGGAGATGCCGGTAAAGTTGGACCCGGACGCATTGGCGGTTGTGAAGCTTATGGGGCTTACGGCAGCCGGGGCGGAACCCGTCAGAGCGGTGCCATTCTTGTTCGAATTGATGCTGTAGGTCCCGGTCATGTCGTTCGTCCCATCGGCGATCTGTACGCCCGAGAAATCGAACGTATAGCCGGTCAGGGAAATGGTTACCGAGACCGTCGTCATGGCCGAAATGCCCGCATTCCCCACGGACAGCCCCTCGGCACTGGGAGAGGGGCCTGCGTCGAATCCGGCACCATAGAATTCCCCGGCCCCATTCCCAACCGACGAGATGGAGAGGGTATAGCCATTTTCAGTCCAGGTAGCGCTGCCACCGGTAACAGCGCCACTGCCCGAAGCGGCGTCGAAAGTAAAAACTCCACCGGGATTGGCATTGGATACGGTAATCGCATTGCCGGTGGTATCGGCGGCGGTGGTGCGCGACGAATCCCAATCCGCCGCCCCCGCGATGTTATAGGTGGTTCCGCCAAGCGCCGTGGTGCCGGTCTTGTTCAGCAGGGCCTCGACCCCGGCCTGATCGGCGGCGTTCAGGGTCACCGAAAAGCTGGTGGCGCTGGCCGCCGTGACATTGGCGCTGGTCAGGGTATAGGTGCTGCCGCCCTGGCCGGTCACCGTCAGCTTGGATACGTCGATGCTGTCGCCGGTGGTCATGCCGGTGCCGGTAACGACCAGTGAATTGGTGCTGGCGTTGTAGGTGGCGCTGGTGATGGTGGGGCCGGCCGGGGCCGCCGTGATGTTGGACATCACCACGTCGTCGATAGCAATCGACAGAGTACCGGGACTGCCGCCGCTGACCCGGGTCACAGTGAACCATGCAATCTGACCGAAGTTAGCGAGGGTAAAGCCGGAGGTCACGCCCGCGACGAGGGTCTGGGTCGAGTCTTCGGAGACCGAGACATCGAAGCTCGCGCCATTGCTGGCGGTGACGCGGACGACAATGTCGTACGTTCCATGACCGCTGTTTCCGTCGTTGTAGATCTTCAACTCCGACAGATCGAACGTCTCGCCCGATTTGGCGGAAATCTGGACGGCCGAAGCCGATCCCCCATCAGTGCCGAATATATCGCGGCTCAGGCTGTTTCCCGTCATGCCGGGCATCCCGTTGAAAGCGTCGGAGGCCAGAGTGCCGCCGGTCCCCGCCGCGTTCAGTTCGGCACCGGACCCCAATGTTTGCTTAACGGCCACCGTGCCTGTTCCGTTCACGGAGCCGGAATCGAAATCAAACGTGCCGTTAGGATTGGCGTTGGACACCGTGATCGCGTTGCCGGTGGTGTCGGAGGTGTCGCCGGCCGTGACATTGCTGTCCCAATCATCGGCGGCCGCGATGTTGTAGGTTCCGCTTTGCGCCGAGGTTCCCGTCTTGTTCAACAGCCTTTCGACCTGAGCCTGATCGGCGGCGTTCAGGGTCACCGAAAAGCTGGTGGCGCTGGCGGCGGTGACGTTGGCGCTGGTCAGGGTATAGGTGGCACCGCCCTGGCCGGTCACCGTCAGCTTGCCGGTATTGATGGTGTCACCGGCGGTCATGCCGGTGCCGGTAACGACCAACGAATTGGTGCTGGCGTCATAGGTGGCGCTAGTGATGGTGGGGCCGGAGGAAACCGCTGCGGATACCACGTCCAGGACCAATTTCTGCCCTGCGGTGAAGCTTCCGGAGCTGACCGCGATCGACAGGACCTTGCCGGAGACAGTCGGGGTAACGGTAAAACCGAGAGAATCGGACAAGCCCGCATTCACTTGCGCGGACACGAGATGATCCAGCGTGCCGCCGGTGAAGTTCAGCAGATGGGCGTACGGCGCTTGGAAGGTACCAAGCTGATTGAAAACCAGGGTGATCGTGGAATGCGTGGCGTCGATGGGATCAACGTCCAAATTCCAAATAGAGTAAAATACCAAGTCCGTTCCTGCGGCGCCGACAGGCACCGCGCTGGCTTCGTCCGGAGTTGGTCCGAATGGGTCGTCCGAGACGTAGATTTTTGTACCGCTGAGATTAAGGATGTCCTGGTACGTGGCAGAGGCGAATGCGGTGGACGTCACATCTCCGGAACGGGTTTCCAGCGTCCAATCGCCACCCTTAGCCGCTGCTCCCGTCACGTCATCGGACGCGGCGACGTCGGCACCGGTCACGGCGGCCAGATCGGCGACAAAGGCCTGTCCATCCGCCCCCTTGGCCACATCGCAGCCATAGATCAGTATGTCGCCGCCTGCCTTCAAGGCATGGCCGATCTCCGCCAGTTCCGCCTTGGCGGTGGCGCTGGAGAGGCTGGCATCGGTGATGGTGTCGCTGCCCAAGTGCAGGGTTGCCTCCGAGCCGTGGCTCAGGACATGGATCGAGTCATACCCCGTGTGGCTTTCCGCCCAGGCCGCCATCTGGGCCAGACCGCTTTCGCCGCCATGGATTTCGACGATCTCGACGCCATCGCGGATTCCGGCTTCCAGCGTCTTGTAATCGGCGACGGAGGTATCGACGAAGGCCACCTCCTTCTTGCCGCCATCCTTCGACGAATCGGCCTCGCGCACCACGGAGGGGGCTGCAACAACGGGGATCAGGGCCTTGGCCGCCGCATCGGCGGCGGCATGGGCGGCATCGACCACTGCCGCGCCATCGAACATCACACGCGGTTCCAGCGTCATGATCGAAGGTTTGGCGCGACCATGCTTCCGAGACCGTCCGATCGATGCATTCATAACCTGGCTCCGTTGCTCAGAGTTGGCCTGCCTCGAACCCAACGGGTCCGTGCAAGTCCAAGCCAAACTCGGCCAAAGTTTCACTGAACATCAACAGAACGGGCAACGTCTAACAACGTCTATAGTCACTCACTTTGTAGCGACAGCCAGGTGTTCCTGGATTTATGTTATAATCTAGACGTGTCTTACGCTGTTCTCGGAACAAACGTCTCCAGCGCAACTCTCAATGCGCCCACATCCACGGGCTTTGTAATCAGCGGCAACCCACTGGCGGATATTTTACGCATCCGTTCGGGTGTCGCCTCGCCCGTGATCAGAAGGACCGGCAGTCCGGGGATGATCTGGCGCAGATAGGAGGCGGTGTCCACGCCATCCATTCCACCGGGCAACAGAAAATCGATGATGGCGATATCGGGAGAGACTTCCCGTTTCGCCACCATGGCCACGGCAGCCTCACCCCGCACGGCCTCGACGGACAGGAAATTCCATCGTTTCAAGACTGCTCGGGTCGCCCTCAGGATCGATTCGTCATCCTCGATGACCAAGACCGTCGGCAGGGTCGAACGGGAAGCGTCTTGCCATCCCAACGCAGTCCTATCGAAGCTGGCGGATGCCGCCAGCACCTCTCCGCCGCCATCGATAATGGCCAAAGGAACCAAAGCCCGGCGGACCACATCGTAGGCCAATGACAGGGGACTTACGTCCTGACTGTCGAGCAGCGCCCGCAACCGTGCCATGATGGTGATGCTGGGCTGGTCAACGCCACGTTCCCAGCGCGAAACCGTCCGCTGCCCCACACCGAGAAATGAAGCAAGGTCATGCTGGCTTAGTCCGCATTCCTTGCGAAAACGCAAAATCCGCTCTTGCAGGTCCGCTTCTTCCATTCGACCGTTCCCCATAAGGGCCGCATATGCGCTTCACTTACACCGCAATGTCACGGCAGGCGGCTTCGGGGCAACGTCTAAACCCGCCTTACTCCAATTCGTTCCATCCACCGCGGCAGGAATCCGGATGGCGAAAATTGTTCCCCGACCGGGTCTGGACGAGACGGAAAGCCCGTGCCCCAAGAGATCGGCCATGCGCTTGACGATCGCCAAGCCCAGGCCCAGCCCCTTGAGCTGCTGTCTGGCCGGATTGTGGAGTTGCCGGTATTCCTCGAATATCTCTTCCGTTTTGTCGGCAGGAATGCCAACACCGTCGTCACAGACCAGAAGATGGACGTCGTCACCCCGGCGGCGGCATCCCACCAGAACCCTTCCGCCGGGGGTGAACTTGATACCGTTGGCGACCAGATTGGCCAGAATGCGCGTTAGCAGGGCCGGATCACTTCGCACCATCAGGGAAGAGGATACGAAGCGAAAGTCCACCTCATTGGCCAGCGCGCTTCGCCCAAACCCCTGCTCAACCCGCTTGAAAACAGTCTCCACCGAGCAATCGACAATGCTGGGGACAATGGCCCCCGCCTCCAATCGCGCCATTTCCAGCAAGGCGTTCAACTGTTCCGTCATACCGCCGATCACACCGTCCATCTCGTCGAAAAGAACAGCAGATTCGCTGTTGTCTTCGAGATATCCATCCGCCGCCGCCGTCAGCAATAAACGCAAGGCGTGGACAGCCTGGCGCAGATCGTGACCGGTCGCCGCCAGGAAACGGGATTTCGCACCCAACGCCATTTCCGCCGCGTCCTTGGCTTTCCGCAGATCCGCCGTCATGGACCTGATCTGAGCCCCCAGGAAAGCCTCTTCCCGCTCCGCGTCCATGAGCAGAACCGCGATCCCCAAGGCTGCCACGGACAGGAGAGCCAGGATAAAATAAAAAGCCTGATAGCCGTCCAGGCTCAGGAAATCCGCGATGTGGTGATCCCGGATCGCCACGTCGGCGACGCGAAGGAGGAGCGCCCCGACCCAGCCGAGGAAGGATGCACTCAGCACGGTGGTGCTTCGCAACCGGTTTTCCCGCCAAATGCCGTGAAGCATGACGGCTCCGTGGAGAAAAAAGGGCAGCCGCGATAGCGATATAAGAACAATCCGCAGATTGATGGTGGGAAATGCCACATGGGCGATCCAGTAAGCGAGGACCAGACCCAGAGTAGTAACCCCATAGACCGTGAGCGGAATTTTCCGCCGCGCCATGATGCAGACGCCGGCATGGGCGGCAAGGGTGGAGAGCAGAACCAGGGCGTTGCCACCGGTGACAAACACAAACACCCATTCCGGCGGGCGAAGAATGATCAGCAATACGCCAAGCCCATAAAGAGCGCCTGACGCCGCAAAATAGATCCAGGGAAGATCACGCCGCCTCCTCCCGCCAATGGCGACGATCGTCGCCGCGGTAACGAGGGCGACCAGCGCCGAGGAAAAGGCCAGTGTTCCAACATCAAGCTTCAGCACGGTTCAGACGCCTTCTTCAGGGAACAGGCCAACCGCCACGTCCCGCTCTGGACAACATGGCGGCGTTGTCGAGCTATCTCCCACTCTTCACCATCGAGACCACCGCCCACCCCATCAGGGCCATCCTCCCATAACCGGTTCAAGACATTTCCCCAGATGACCAACCAAATATAAGCGATGCTTCTGCGGGCTTATATTTGGTTGCGGAGGCTCAGACTGAGCCATGAAGCCCAACGACCCCTTTGTAAAATTACCCGCTAACTATCTGATTCCATTGGCGCGGGTTGCTACGTTTCGCACCGTTCCCTCGGCCCGCCCATTCGAGTCAACTTATTGATCTTCCAACGGAAATCATGGAACACTGCCGTTTCCATGGTCTGCACCGTCCACTAGGGCATTGCCCCCGACGTTCTACCCGTTCGGGAACAGCCACTGGACGATCTGGTCCGGAGGCGTGGGGCGGCCGAACAGGTAGCCCTGGCCGACGTCGATTCCCAGTTTCCTCAGCGCCTGCAAATGCTCGTCATCCTCGATTCCCTCGGCGACGACCGACATCCCCAGGTGCTTGGCCAGCGCGGCGGCGAGGCGGACCAGTTCGGCCTGACGGCCACCGGGGCCGAGCCGTTGGATCAGGCTTTTGTCGATCTTCATGAAATCCAGTCCGAACAGGTCCAATTGTCCCAGGGATGAATAGCCGGAACCGAAATCGTCCACCCCCACCGACACGCCGGTCCGCCGAAGGCGGCCCAATTTCTCCGCCATGACCGGCGGGTCGGTGGCCAGGGCGGTCTCGGTGAGTTCCAGCTTGAGAAAGGTCGGGTCGATCCCGGTCTCGGCCACCACCTCGGTGATGGCATCCTCGATGCCGGCCGACATCAGCTGAACGGGGGAAAGATTGACGCTCATGGTCACCGGCCGGCCCTTGGCGGCCCACTCCACCTGCTGGCGGCAGGCGGTCCACAGCACATAATGCCCAAGCCCGATGATCAGGCCGCAGGCTTCCGCCACCGGGATGAAGCGGTCCGGCGGAATCGGCCCCAGGTCCGGACGGGTCCAGCGTAGCAACGCCTCGAATCCGACCAGACGGTTGGTATCGGGCGAGGTCAGATCGACCAGCGGCTGGTAGACCACATGGAACTGATCGGTCTCGAAGGCGGCGCGCATGTTGTTTTCGATGTGGAAATCATGGTCCATTTTAGAGGCCAGGGCCGGATCGTAGAGACGGGCGCAGCCGAGGTGGGAACGGCGGGCCTCGTCCATGGCTGCCAGGGCGTCCTTCAGCAGGGCTGTCCCATTCTCCTGGTCGGACCCGGCCATGGCCACTCCGATGAACGGCGGGCTGAACACATCCCGTCCGTTGAAGCAATGGGGCGAGGAGCACAGGGCGACCAGCCGGTGGGCCAGATTCATAACCTCGGCGGAATCGGCGCAACGAACGACCACGCCGTAACGGGCGTCGCGCAGCCGATGAATCGAGATGCCGGAAAGCTGGTTCCGCAGCAATGCCTGCACGGCTTCCAGCACCGCGTCGCCGCCGCCGAGCCCAAGGTTGCGGTCGATGAAATCCAGGCGCCCCAGCCCCACCAGCAGCAATGCGGCCCCCTTCCCGCCGTTGCGGGCCGCTGCTACCGCCGCATCCAATTCGGCAAAGAAATCAGCATGGATGTCCATGGGGCCACTCCCTAGAGGAAACAGTCGTCCAGATCGGCGGCGGCAATTGCGGGCGGTCCCGCTTTTTTCGCCGGTTCGGCGCCGATTTCGTCGGCAAACAAGTCATGGACCATCCGTTCGCTGTCCATGGTGTAATGCGCCCGCAGCAGGCGCTCCATCTCGTCGCGCACCTGGCGTGGATCGCTGCGATTGGGATCGACCTCGTCCGCCAAAGCCTCGATCTCCGCAGATACCCGATCGAGTGTCTTGCCGACGAGATCGCCAATCTCCATGGACTGCGCGATGTCGGCCAGTTCCCCGGCCACCGTGTCGATCTCGCTCCGAAGCCGGGAGAACGATCCGTCCACCGTTTCCCCCAGTTCGGTCAGCGCCCTCAGGGACGCCTCCATCGCCCCCATGGCCGTCCGGCTCAGGGTTTCGACGCCCGCATCCGATGATTGCGCCAGCGCTTCGGCGGTCGTCATGGCCTCGGCCAGGGGACCGGCGAGGCGGCGGGCCTGCTCTTCCGTCCGCCGGCTGCATCCACGCAATTCGTGGGCGACGACCCCCAGGGCCAGGCCCCGCCCGCCCAGGCGGCCGCATTTGAGCGTCGCATTCAGCCCCATCACCCGCATATCCGCGTCGATGGACTGGATAGCCAGCAGATCGGCGGCCATTGATGAGAATTCCGTCGCCATGCCCTCGACCAGCCGCTTCAAGGTCCGGCGTGCCTCGTCAGTCTGCATCAGCAGAGCCTTGGCCGCCGCCATGTCCCGTTCCAGGTCGCCGACAAACGAGACGTTGCCCGATGCCTGGCCGGCGGCGAAAGTTTCCACCGCCAGGGACGAAACCTGGCGGGCATCGCCCGCCAGTCCGCGCATGAGGGCAGCCAAGCTGTCCACGCGGCCGCAGAACTCGTCGCGCGTACGCTCCAACTGTGCCGCCTGCAGCCTCAGCACTGTACCTGCCAGGGCCGCCATACGGCATTCGTCCTCTGCCGGGTCCGACATCGACAGATCCGGGGCGACGTCCCCTTCCGCCGGAGGCAGCATTCCGGCAAGAGTGGTCAACGCCGATGACACATGGGCTATGCGCTGCGAAGCGATGTCGTTGATCTGCATCTCGCCGATGGCGGCGGCGATCCGCCTCGCCACGTCGACCGAGCGCAGCACCACATCGGCGACGGTTCGGCCGGCATCGTCGCGATGCTTGGCCATGCTCCTCAGCCCGTCCTGCAGCCGGGCCTGGATCGAGTCCAGTTCACGGGCGTTGCGCCGCTCCAGTTCGATGGTCTCGAAGCGCGTCTCGTCGATGGTGTGCCGCAATTGGACCAGGCGCGACGCCGTCTGGTCGATGGAAGCCAGAGCGAGTTCGCCGAGCTTGGCGATCTCCACCGTGAAGACGCTGAAATCCTGGCCGGATTCCGCAAGATAGGCGGCTTGAACCTTGCCGTTCATGGATAGAAGCCCGACCTCCCCCACGATCTTGCGTAGGATTTCGACCTGGTCGGCCACAATCCGGGTCTGGTCGGCCAGACTCTCGATGCGGACGCCGCCACTCTCGCCGTGGGCGGCGAGGACGACGATCTGCCCGACCGCGTCGGTGATCTGCCGGGTGGCTTCCGCCGATTGCGTTGCCGACAACTGGTCTCGCAGCCCCTCGAGATCGTCTTCCACCGTGCGCAGGACGGTCACCGCGCGCGACAGCACCGTGCCATAGGCGATGAAGGCCCGTTCGGCGGGGGCGTGAAGTTCATCCAGCGCCCTGGCCAGTCGCAGCAGCCGCTCCGGCAGGCGGCCCGTCAGGGGATTGGGCGCGTTCATGCCGATGCCTCCCGTCCCCAATTCCTTGCCGAGCGCATGATTTCACCGGCGATGGCCGACAACGGCACTACCCGTTGCGCCGCTCCCAGGGCGATGGCTTCCCTGGGCATGCCGAAGACCACGCAGCTGGCTTCATCCTGGGCCAGCGTGACGGCGCCGGCCTGACGCATTTCGTGCAGCCCCCGCGCTCCGTCGTCGCCCATCCCGGTCATTAGGATGCCCATCCCATTGCCGCCGACGTACTGGGCCGCCGACCGGAACAAGACATCGACGGAAGGGCGGTGGCGCGACACCAGGGGCCCGTCCTTGACGGCGACGTGGTAGCGGGCGCCGCTTCGCTGCACCAGGGTGTGATGGTTGCCCGGAGCGATCAGCACACGGCCGCGCAGGATGGCGTCTCCGTTCTCCGCCTCCTTGACGGTGACCGTGCATAAGGTGTCCAGGCGCCGGGCAAAGGCGGCGGTGAACTTCTCCGGCATATGCTGGACGATGACGATGCCCGGCGCGTCGGCGGGAAGCGCCTCGAGCACTTCGCGCAGGGATTCTGTGCCGCCGGTCGAGGCTCCCATGCACACCACCATTTCGGTGGTCCGCGCCATGGCACCCAACGGCCGGGGAGGCGGCATCACGGCATCGGCGGTGAGCTTGCGCTCCGGCAGACTGCGCATGGCGGCCGGGCGGTGCCGGAGGCGGGCCTGCGCGGCGGCCTTGATGACGTCGCGGATACGCATCGTCGCCTCGATGAGCTGCTGGCGGGTGTCGAGCCGAGGCTTCACGATGACATCGACGGCTCCAGCCTCAAGGGCCTGGAGCAGGGTCTCCGACCCTTCCTCGGTCAAAGACGAGCACATCACCACGGGAATGGGGTGCTGAGCCATCAGCTTCCTCAGGAAGGTGATGCCGTCCATACGCGGCATCTCGACGTCGAGCGTGATGACGTCCGGGGTCTCCTCTTGGAGCCGGCGGGCGGCGGCGAACGGATCGGCGGCTGCGGCCATCACCTCGATTTCGGGATCGCCCTTGAGAATGTCGGTCAGCGTCTGCCGGACCGAGGCGGAGTCGTCGACGATAAGCACCTTGATCCTGCGCGCCATGATTGCCTCACAGACGAAGGAAGATGGTCGGAGCGATCTGCCGCAGCGGCAGCGCGAAGCCGGCAATGGTTTCCGAATGGCCGAGAAACAGGTAGCCGCCGGGCGCAAGGCAGTCGCAGATCCGCGACACCACCGCCTGCTGCATCTGTTTCTCGAAGTAGATCAGGACGTTGCGGCAGAATGCCACATGCACCGGCCGCGGTATTGCGTAGACAGGGTCGTTGAGGTTCTGCCGGGCGAAACACACTTGCCGACGCAGTTCGGGGACGACCCGCGTCTCTGCCTGCGAACGGTCACGTGAACGCATCATGTAGCGTTGGCGCAGAGGCGGTGGAACGGCCTCCGCCATGCTGGCGGGAAAAATAGCGGTCGCCGCCTTGGTCAGGACCTCGGTGCTGACGTCCGTGGCCAGTACGGAATACCGGAATCCCCGATGGTGCTGGGCGAACTCGGCCGCCACCATGGCCAGCGAATAGGCTTCGGCGCCGATCGACGCCGCCGCGCTCCACATCAAGAAGGGTTCGGTGAAGCCGATTCGGCCCTCCAACGCCAACTGGGGCAAAATCATCTGTTCGAGAAAGCGGAAATGATCCGGTTCTCGGAAGAAATCCGTCTTGTTGGTGGTGATGGCGTCGATGATGAACTCGCCTTCCTGCGCCAGGCCGTTCTCCTTGAAGACGTAAGCGCAATAGGCGCCGAAATCCGCGAAGCCGAGGGCGCGAACACGGCGGCGCAGGCGTCCCTCGACCATCGCCCGCTTGACCGGCGGCAGACGGATGCCGGTGTGCCCGTTGACGAAATGCGCCAACCGCTCGAAATCCCGCTGCGACAGCAGGAACTCGAGGTTCTCATCGGCTGCGCCGGCCTTCGTCACGTTTCCGCCCCTTCCGCCAGCAGAGCGAGATCTTCGGAGGAAAACAGACGGGCAAGGTCGAAGACGATGACGAACTGTCCCGCCCGCCGGCCAATGGCGCGAATGTAGTCCGAGCGCCAGCGGACACCGATGTCGGGCGGTGTATCCATGCAGCTTTCGTCGAGAGCGGTGACCTCGAACACCTGGTCGGCCATCAATCCCAACAGCAGCACTTGGCCCTCGACCGAAATCTCGGTGACGAGGATGCGGGTGTGTTCGCCGGGAACGTCGGGGGGCAGTCCCAGCTTGCACCGCAGGCTGATGATCGGCACCACCTCGCCGCGCACGTCGATGATCCCCATCAGGAACGGCGGCGCGTTCGGCAATGCGGCCATGGGCTGCAGGTCGAGGATCTCGCGGACGGCATCGACACCGACGGCGAAGACCTCCCGACCGACGCCGAGAGTGACGAATTTGTCCGCCGAGAGGATCGCGGCGCGGGCCGGCATGGGAACCTCCGTGATCAAGGCCAAGGGGGCCGGACTCTAGTAGCGTTCAAACTCGGCGTCGGTCCTGTCCGGCGCTCCTCCGACCAGGTCGAGATGGATGCCGGCCTTGCGCCCGCGTCCGTTACCGCCGAGCTTCGCCGGCCCCATCGGCGTCGGCGGCTTTTTCTTCATGGCAGGCGTCACCGCCTTGCCGAGGGCGGCGGGGGCCTGGGCAGAGCGGACCTGAGGCGTCCTCGGCCGTGCCGCCATCGCCGCGGCCGCCGGCGCCTCCGCGCCGCCGAGATGGAAGAAGGCGATGCTTTTCAGCAGTTGCTCGGCCTGGGCGGCCAGTTCTTCGGATGTGGCGGCCATCTGCTCGGATGCCCCGGCATTCTGCTGGGTGACGGTGTCGAGTTGCTGAATGGCCTGGTTGATCTGTTCGGAACCGATGTCCTGCTCGCGGCAGGCGGCGGAGATTTCCTCGATCAGGTCGGCGGTCTTCTTGATGTCGGGCACCAGCCGGGCCAGCATCTGGCCGGCATCCTGGGCGCTCTTTACCGTATCGGATGACAGCGAGCTGATCTCGGTCGCCGCCGCCTGGCTGCGTTCGGCCAGCTTGCGTACCTCCGAAGCGACCACGGCGAAGCCTTTGCCGTGTTCGCCGGCCCGGGCCGCCTCGACGGCGGCGTTCAACGCCAGCAGATCGGTCTGGCGGGCGATTTCCTGGACGATGACGATCTTCTCGGCAATGGTCTGCATGGCCAGCACCGCCTTCTCCACCGCGAGGCCGCTGTTCTGGGCGTCCGAAGCGGACTGACGGGCGATCTTCTCTGTCTGGCCGGCATTGTCGGCGTTCTGCTTGATGTTGGCGGCCATCTCCTCCATGGCCGACGACGCCTCCTCGGTGGACGAGGCCTGCTCGGTGGCGCCCTGGGACAGTTCCTCGGCGCTGGACGACAGCTCCTCGCTGCCGGCGGATACGTTGCCGACGGCGTTGGACACCTCGCCGACCACCGTGCGCAGTCGATCGACCATTTCATTGAGATGGCCGAGCAGGTCGCCGATCTCGTCGCGGGCGGCGACCTCGGCGGTTTCGGTCAGGTCACCGCCCGCCACCGCCTGCGCCAACGCGCCCGCCCGGGCCAAGCCCCGGCTGATGGAGGAGATGATCCAGATTCCGGCCCCGATCGCGGTGACCAGCGACGCCAGCAGCACGCCGATCAGCACGGTGCGGCCGGTTTCATAGGCCTGGTCGCTCTCGGCCTTGTCCGCCTTCATGCCCTGCTCGGCCCTGGCGACCACCTCCTCTATGAACTTCTCGGCCTGCAGCCGGATCGGCCTAATCTCCTTGCGCAAGAGGGCGTAGGCACGGGCATTGGAGTTGTCGGCCCCAAGGATGCGTATTTGCTCGTCGAGCTTAAGGGCGCGCGTCAGCCGGTCGCCCAGCGCCTCCAAGCGGCGACGGTCCTCCTCGCCGGTCAGCGCCTTGTCCAACTGGCCGCGCAGAGCGGCAATCTCCTGAAGAGTCGCCTGCGCCGCTTTCTCCAGGCGGGCGACGGCGGCATCATCGTTTTCCAGCAGCATGTCGCGTTCGAGCAATTTCAGTTGGTCCAACTGGAAGATCATGCGATTGGCCATGGATGCCGCCTGCGGCAGGTCAGTGCGCCCGGCCAGGGCCATGAGAGGCTCCCGGACGGCTTCGAAGGCGCGGTTGCCCTCGCCGTCGAGCAGCTTGCGCCCCTGCACCGCCGAGTTGCGCACGGCGATATCGCGGACCTTGGACACGCCGCTGAAATAGGCGTCCAGCAGCCGAAGGAACTCGTCCAGCTTCGCCTTCTCATCGGCGGAGGAAATGTTCCGCAGTTGCGCCTCGAACTGGCGGAGCTCCTTTGCCTGCGTCTCGATGCTGGCGATCTCGCGCTGCATGCCCTCGTCGGTCTCCTCGATGATGAGCTGGGCCTGATTGCGCGCCACGGTGCCGAGGTTGTCGCGCATCTCCATGGCCAGCCTCACCTTTTCCGCCGAGGAATTGACGATGATGCCCAGGCGGTCTCGAATGGCCGATGACGCCTGGATGGCCACCATGCCGGAAATCGCCATCAACAGGATGATTGCGCCGAAGGCGGACACCAGCTTCAATTTGATCGTCACGCGCATGTCGAGATCTCCCTTGCCGGATATTTTCCGCCGCCGTCTATTGCGCCGCTGTCGGCCCGACGGCCAAAACCTGTTCCATGTCGAGGATGATGATGAAATCGCCCCCCAGTTTGCCGATACCGCTGATGTATTCGGGCCGCCAGCGCAGGCCGATACGTGGCGTCTCCTCGATGGCTGCAGGGGCGATTTCGGTGACTTCGTAGACACGGTCGGCCAGGATTCCCACCGCCGTCGGTTCGCCGCCGACCATGGCGTCTATGACGATGACGCGGGTATCGACGGTCGGCGGCGATTGCGGCATGCCGAAGCGCAGCCGCAGATCGGCCAGCGGCACCACCTTTCCGCGTACGTTGATCAATCCGCTGACGAACGGCAGAGCGTTCGGCACCTCGGTGACCGGCACCATGTCGAGGATTTCGCGGACCCAATGGGCATCGATGGCGAAGACCTCGCCTTGCATTTCCAGGGTCACCACTTCCCGTGCCGCTTCGGACGCCGCCATCGCCCTCTCCTCCTAGGATGCCTTCATCCGCATCTCCTGGATGCGGCCGGCCGCGATCAGGTTGACCACGTCCAGGATCAAGGCCACCGTGCCGTCGCCGAGAATGGTGGCGCCGGAGAAGGCGGCAACGTCCGCATGCAGCTTGGACAGGGATTTGATGACCGTCTGGTGGTCGCCGATGATCTGGTCGACCACCAGCCCGACCCGCTGGTCGCCGGCCGTGACGATCACCACCTTGGGATAGGGGTCGGCGGGGCCTTGGACCTTGAACAGGTCGCGCAGGCGCAGGAAGGGAACCAGCTCGTCCCGGATGTTGAGGAAGGAGCGGCCGGTCGAGCGCAGATTGTCGGCCTCGGACAACTCGACGCATTCTTCCACCGTCGACAAGGGAATGACGTAGCGGCCGCGGCCGACGCGAACCAGCAGCCCATCGATGATGGCCAGGGTCAGCGGCAGCCTCAGGGTGACCTGGGCCCCCCGGCCGGGCGGGCTGGAGACGTCGATGAAGCCGTGCAGGCCGTCGATGGTGCGCTTGACCACGTCCATGCCGACGCCGCGCCCGGAAACGTTGGTCACCGTCGCGGCGGTCGAGAAGCCCGGCCGGAAGATCATCTGGAACAACTCGGCGTCGGGAACGTCGCCGACATCCGACAGCCACCCCGCCTCCACCGCCTTGGCGCGAATGCGCTGGCGGTTCATCCCCCGGCCGTCGTCGCGGATGGTGATCAGCACCTGCGCTCCGGCGTGGCGGGCTTCAAGCGAGAGCGTTCCGGCCCGCGGCTTGCCGGCCGCCTCGCGCTCGGCCGCGGTCTCCAGGCCGTGGTCGATGGCGTTGCGGATCAGATGGACCAGGGGATCGTTCAGGCTTTCGATGACGGTCTTGTCCAGCTCGGTCTCCTCGCCCGACGTCTCCAGCCGCACGTCCTTGCCGAGTTCACGCGACAGGTCGTGGACGACGCGGCGGAAGCGGGCGAACAGCTGCCCGATGGGGACCATGCGGATGCCCATGGTGGTGACGCGCAGTTCCGACGACAGGCGCTCGATATCCTCCGACACCGAGCGTAGCGTCGAATCGAGGCTGCCCTGGGCCAACTGGCGCAGCCGGGACTGCGCGATGACCAGTTCGCCGACCCGGTCCATGAGATTGTCGATTCGTTCGGCGGGAATGCGGATGCCGTTCCCCGCCGCGTCCCGCTTCGCCATGCCCCGGCTCGAGAGCGGTTCGCCGGCGGGGTGCGCGTCCGTCGCCGGGTGGGGCTCGGGGGGTGAGGCCGCCGCCTCGGGCGCCATGGTCGTCACCGACAGTTCCATGTCGTCGAGCACGAACATGAAAACCTCGTCGATGGCCGAGCGCGGCTGGGAGGTGACGAGGCGCACCCGCCACTTCAGGTAGCTGCGCTCGGGATCAAGCTCGTCGATGGCCGGAACCGGCCCGAGGTCGGCGGCGACCGTGCATTCGCCCATGTCGCGCAACTCATCGAGCAACCGCAGCGGATTGGTGCCGCGCAGCAAGGCGTCCGGAGGCAGCGAGAAGACGATGTCGTAGACGGTGGGAGCCACCTTCGGCTCCGTCGGCCGTGGCGCCGCGGCGCATGGACCGACCGTCTCGGGCAACGAGGCGGGCGGCCCGTGGCGCAGCAGTTCCTGGACTAGCCCGTCGCCGATCGCGGCCTCCGCCTCGCCGGGAGATTGAATCAGCTGGCGCATGAAATCCTTGGCGGCCAGGGCGACGGCGATCAGTTCGTGGCTGGGCTCGGCGCCGGTTCGGCGCAGGCGATCGAAGGTGTTCTCGACCGTATGGGCGAACCGGGCGAGGTCGTCGAACCCGAACATCGCCCCCGATCCCTTCAGGGTGTGCAGCGCGCGGAAGGCGGTGTCGATCAACTCGCGGTCGCCGGGATTGCCGTCCAGGTCGAGCAGCACGTCCTCGAGCTGAATCAGCAGGTCCTGGGCCTCCTGCCGGAAGGTCTCGGCGGGATCGGGAGCCCCGGGGGTCATCCCAAGACCTTCTTGACGATGGCCAGCAGACGCTCGGGCTGGAACGGCTTGGTGATCCAGGCCGTCGCACCGGCGCTTTTGGCCTCCCCCTTCTTGTCGTCGTCCGATTCGGTGGTCAGGAAGATGATGGGAACGCCCTTGTAGTCGCTGACGCCCCGTAACTCCCGGATGAACGACAGACCGTCCATGTTCGGCATATTGAGGTCGGTGATCACGAGATCGGCGACCATCGTCCGGGCCTTGCCGAGGGCATCGCGCCCATCGACCGCCTCGACCACCGCGTAGCCGTCGCTGGTAAGGGCGAGGCGCACCATCTGGCGCATGCTGGCCGAATCATCGACACACAACACTGTCTTGGGCATGGGTCACCCTTCCTGTTGGCGATGAATGAAGCTCAGCCGGGCGGCATCGATGCCGCAGCGATCGAACAAAGCCGCCAAACCCGGGCCGGCGTTGACAACCCTGAAAGAAACACCCCGCTCCGCCGCCGTCCTTCCGGCCGCCGCCAGAACCTGGACCAGGGTCACATCGCCGGACACCAAGGCTTGCGCGTCCACGTCCACGTCCATCGTCCCGGCGAGGCATCCTTTGAGCCGATCAGCCAGCTCACCGATATTTCGTATGTCGACGGCAGCCGCCAAGGAAACAACCATGCGCACCACCTCCTCTGAAGGGGTCTTCATGATTAATATCAATCGATATTGGATGGGATTTTAAAAATTTACGGCCGTCAAGAGCAATGCAAAAAATCATTCAAAGTATTCACATTTATACAAAGCCTCGCCCCTTGCACATCACCCTTAGCAGAGAGGCGACTATTATTTTTATGCCAGGCGTCAATAGATTCAACCTTTGCTTTGTAGCCATTATGCCGTTTTTTACACGATAAGATCACCACACCAATTACCCACTCTTTGTCATACATGTATTTTGTGAGCATCGATCGGTGGCGGCACCATATGGTGATAGGGAGTCGAAGGCTGAAGTTTGAGAAATGTGATGAATACGTAAATTTTCTTACATTCTGCTTCGGCCTCCCGGAGATTCACGGGGGAAATCAAGATGTTTGAGAGGGGGACGGCAGATACATACGTACAATTACTTGTTCATATTGACACAGCAATTACATCCCAATAGGATTTTCACTGACAATGAAGAGGGCGATGGTTGAATTTTATCGATAATATCTTCACTTAAGGCTTGACCTCATGACGGGAGGAACGATGCACCATACGATCGTCTTCGCCGACAATGACCGCATGACGGCGCAAACCATGGCGGGATACCTTGCCGACGAAATGTTCGAGGCGATCTTTCTTGACGACGCAGCAACAGCGCAGCGGGAAATAGGCCGGCGCAACCCCAGCCTGGTGGTGTTGGGGACCAATTTCGGCGATATTTCGGGGCTGGACGTCGCGCGCTGGCTGATATCCCGGCCACGCCGTCCCGGCCTCATCCTCCTTAGTTCCCGATCGGACCCCATCGACCGGACCATCTATCTGGAGATGGGGGCGGACGACTGCCTGTCGAAGCCGTTCTTCGCACGCGAACTGCTGGCCCGCATTCACAGCGTGCTGAGGCGCATCCACCCTCCCATCCTGGGCGAGGAACCGGGGGCGGAGCCACGGACCGAGACCATCACGGCGTCCGGCTTCCGGTTCAGTCCACGGTCGCGGCAGGTCTCGCTGCCGCATGGCGCCCAGGTGACGCTGTCCCGGACGGAGGCCAAGGTCCTATCGGCCCTGCTGGACAATCGCGGCACCCCGATGACCCGTGACATGCTGTCCTTGCGGGCGCTGGGGCGGAATTGGAATCCGGACGACCGAGCCCTCGATCAGCACATCGCCGCCCTGAGGCGCAAACTGGAGACACCGCCCACCGGAAAATCGCTGATCGCCACCGTCCGCCACGTAGGCTACATGGTCGAGTGACCGGAGCCGCTTGCCACGCCGGGGCTGGCTTCATGGATGTCCGGTCTCCCGGTCATCCAAAACCATCCGATAACCATCTGATTTCATTGAGGCGGAAACGGCCGTTTTCGACCGTCGCAAATTTCAACCATCTCATTGACTTCGCGACAAAATCCCCCCTCCAACATGTTTTGCCGAAGCCGAACAACGCGGCCTTTGATTGCCGATCCAGGCTTCTATCATATGAATAGAATTCATTGTCGGCTGGGTGAAATCCCCCATTCCGTGCGGGTATCTCCGTCTATAAGATGCCAAGAACGGCAAGCCAACTGAAGATGCCGCATCTATCGGTCGCTTCCGCCCTGTTAGCGGCGGGGGTGGGGGCGTCTTATGCCTATGTTGACCTGTCGCTCAATCGCATGGGGGCCTCGGCGACTGCCATCGGCATCAACGCATCCATGCCCGCCTTGGGCTGGCTGTTGGGTACGCCGCTGATGCCATGGGCGCTGCGCCACTTTAATTTCAAGAGGTTGCTGCTTGGCCTTCTGGCCGTCGCCGTCCTGGCGATATGCGCCTTTCCTCTGTTTCCGGAGCAGAAAGCATGGATGGTGCTGCGCTTCCTGTTCGGGGGGGGCTGCGGCCTGGTATTCCGCCTGGTGGAGTACTGGATCAATGCCGCCTCGCCGGAGAATCACCGGGCGCGCAACGTCGGGATCTACGCGACAGCCTTCGCCGCGGGAGCCATGACCGGCGCCGCGATCATTCCGATGGTGGGCCTGCGAGATTGGCCCCCTGTATTGATGATGGCGGCCCTGGTCCTTGCCGCGGGGGCGGTTTTTGCAACCATTCGCGGAGGCCCTCCGCAAATCAAGACTCCGACCAGCAGAAATTGGCTTTTGCATCGCGGAAGCGCATTCCTCCCGCTGTTCGGCGTCCTCATCTTCGGCTTGTTTGAGTCCGTCCCCTACACCTTGATGCCCGTCTATTCCATAAGATCAGGTCTGGCCGATCAATGGGCCGCCTGGTGTGCCGCCGCCGCCGTCGGCGGGCAGGTGATCATGGCGGCGCCCGTCGGCATTCTGGCCGACAGGTTCGGAAAAGCCAGGATCATGGTGTGGTGTGCCGTTATCGCCCTAGGCTGTAGTGACATTTTAGTCATTTGAGCCAGAACATGATGCTGGCGAGCTTTACGAAGCCCAGGAAATTGGCGGCGATCTTGTCGTATCGGGTTGCGACGCGGCGCCATTGCTTGAGTTTTGCGAAGAAGCCCTCGATGCCCCATCGCTGCTTGTAGGCGATCCGATCGTAGGCGTGCTGGTAGTTGCGATGGCGGCGCGGCGGAATGACCGGCTCGCCGCCTTGGTCGAGGATGAGGTCATGCAATCGGTCGGCGTCATAGGCGCGGTCGGCGAGGACTTGATCGGCCTTCAATCCCCGGATCAGATCGCAGGCTGGTGCCATGTCATTCTGCTGGCCGGGGCCAAGTTCGAAGCGAACCGGCAAGCCCAGGCTCTTGGGCGTTCTCGGGGCGGCTTCGGAACCAAACTCCACGCCGTAGTCGATGCGCTGGGCTTGCGGTCCCCCCTTTTACGCCGTGCCCCGGCGGCTTGCGCGTTGGCTCGGATGACGGTGGCGTCGATCATCATCCATTCAAGGTCTGGATCAACCGACACAGCCTCGAATATCCGGTCGAAGACGCCCTGCTCGATCCAGCGGTAATAGCGGCGTTTGGCCGTCTGATAGGGGCCAAACTTCTCCGGCAAATCTCGCCATCGCGCACCAGACCGTGCCACCCACAGGATGGCGTCGAAGAAGCGGCGGCCATCGCTACGCGGGCCACGCTTTCCCTTCCGGCCTCCGGGCACAAACTCCCGCAGCCGCTCCCACTGATCATCGCGCAGAACTTCGCCGTCCAAGACCGACCTCCAAAAATCAGTCTTGAATCACATCTCGGGCGCCAAGGGAATCCTAAATTGTCACTACAGCCTAGTGATCCCGGCGGCCATTCCGCAAACCGTCCAGACGCCGGAAGTCCTGCTGGTCGTCATGATTGCGTGGGGCGGCTTTGCCGGGTCCCTCTACAATATCAGCCTGGCGATGTTGGCCGACCGCTTCAAGGGGACGGAGCTGGCCGCCGCCAACGCCGCTTTCGGCACGCTGTACGCCTTGGGCAATCTGTTCGGCCCGCTTCTGCACGGCATGGCGATGGATTGGGCCAATCCGCAAGGACTGATGGTGAGTGCGGCTCTCCTGTTCGCCCTTTTTCTGGGGGGTGCCCTGCGGCCTGCGCGGAGGGCGCAGTGATTGGAAAAAGCATTGTCTCTCCCTGCATGCTCCAGGGGGCGGCCGAGGATTTCCGGCAGGCGGCGGGAGTGGACGATCTTTGGTCGCGGCTGCGCCGCCACCTGGACACCGGCTCCATCACCAACGTGCAATACGGATTTGGCGCCCTGCCCGAGGGTAAGGAAAAAAAGCTGACCATTCTCGACTCCTTCGTTCCCGGCTATCTCGATGCCAAGATCGGCGAAGGAGTGCTCGAACATGATGTGTTCGTGCGGACCGGTTTCGCCGGAACTAACCCCACGATGTGGAGCGATACTAGCCGCCTGCCCGACCTCTCTCCCGAAGCTAGGCGATCCCTGGATATCGATTGGGATTTAGGCGTTACCTGCGGCGTCAGCATTCCCCTGCGATTCGCCGGCGGCTTGGGCGCCGGACTGATCGGCCTCCATGCCGGCGGCATGTCGTGGGGCGAGTTCGACCGGATATGGACCGAATTCGGCATGACGTTGACGGCTGTCGCCAACGCCTTCGACACGGCTCTGCGTGGCGACCATGTGGGGGAGTTGTTCCCCCTCACCTCCCAGGAACGGGAATGCCTGCTGTGGTTGGCGACTGGCCTACAACAAAAGCAGGTGGCCGACCGTCTGCGCCTGACCGACAAGCAGGTGGAGAAGCGGCTGAAGGAAGCGCGGCGCAAGCTGAAAGCGGTCACCACCACTCAGGCAGTGGCCAATGCCCTGATCTTCGGCCTGATCGATCCGTGACACGAGGCTTGAATGAGTGAAGAAGCGCCCGCCATGTCCAAATCCGTCACGGAAGCCGCCGCCGACTTCACCAAGGCTCATGACGGCAACGATCTTTGGTATCGCCTGCATCGGCAACTTGAGCGTTTCGAAATCGGGGAGGCCATCTATGGCACCGAAGCGGCCCCCGATCCGGAGCGCGAGGTCATTCCGATCTTCAATTCCATCGACCCGTCCTGGCTGGAAGACAAGTTATCCAACGGCCTGTTCGAATGTGACGAATACGTTCGCGCCGCCCGCATCGACATTACCCCCATGCTGTGGAGCGACATGGCCCTGATCAAGGCCATGTCGCCCACAGCCCGGAAATCCTTCTCCCTGGACCTGGATTACGGAATTCTGACCGGCGTCAGCATTCCCATGCGATTCGCCGGCGATTGGGGCGCCAGTTCCATCGGTCTGCATGCCAATGGTCTGACCCTGCCCGAGTTCGACCGGATATGGGCGAACCACCAGTCCTCCATCATCGCCATTGTCAACGCATTCGATACCGCCATGCGCGGCAGCCATGTGAGTGAGCTGTTTCCACTATCTCCCCAGGAGAGGGAATGCCTGCTGTGGTTGGCGGCTGGTTTGCAACAAAAGCAGGTGGCCGACCGTCTACGCCTGACCGACAAGCAGGTGGAGAAGCGTCTGAAGGAAGCGCGGCGCAAGCTGAAAGCGGTCACCACCACTCAGGCGGTGGCCAATGCCCTGATCTTCGGCCTTATCGACCCCTGATCACCCACAGTTACCCTTGATAATCCCCCATTTCCGCCGGCCACGGGCGTCACGGGGGAAATCCCCCAATTGCCCCCATTGCCGGTGGGACATTACCTTCCGTGCTGTCTCTTATTTGATGTAAGCGCGATGACCGATTCCAGTTCGACGCCGTCTCTGTCTCCCCGGGAAAAGCAATGCCTGTTCCATCTGGCCCGGGGGTTGCGGGTTGATGCCGTGGCCGAGGCCATGGGAACCACCTCCAAGACCGTGGAAAAGCAGATCACCTCCGCCCGCGCCAAGCTCGGTGCGGCAACCCGCGAACAGGCCATCGCCATCGCCATCCGGAACAATCTGCTGAGCGGAGAAGAGGGCTGATGCCAAGCGCCCTACGGCAACCGCAAGCGCACGCCTTCGCCCTGCGTCCCGCTGGTGGGCAGGAAGTCGATGCCCGCGCTTTCCAGCGCGGTCTTCACGGCGGCAATCGTGGACAGGCGGGGATCGACCTGTTCGCCCTCCAGGCGACGCAGGGCGTTGACCGAAATGATGGCGCGGTCGGCGAGGTCTTGCTGGGACCAGCCCAGCAGTGCGCGGGCGGCCCGTATCTGGCGGGCGGAAATCATGCCCGCAGGATTGCGGCACCGCGCCGCATGCAAGAATACAAATGGTGTTTTTCATCCTTGAAATGGTGTTTTTCGCCACCTATCGTCGCACAAACTGCCTAATAGTGTCGTTTGTCACCCGCTGGTGTGGGGGCGGACTTGCAAGGGGGGATCGTTCTCATGCGTGCTTTCAACCGTTTCCTGCTGGCCGGAACATCGCATCTGGCAATTCTCGTGATGGGCGCCGGAGGGGCGTGGGCGGATTGGGAAGCGGCCCAGACCAATCCCACTTCCCCCGTTGCCGGCCCTGTTACCGGTCTCAATGCGGCCAACGGCACTGACGGAACCGCCGCCATCGGGGAAGATCCCGCCGTGAACGGCACCCACGGCAACAGCAGCGCTGGTATTCTCGTCACCAACAGCAATGCCAGTCTCACCGTGAGTAGCGGCAGCGTGACCGGCGGTATCGGTGGAAACGGTGGTGCCGGAGCGGGCAACGGGTCCATCGGTGGCGATGGCGGGAGCAGCGTTGGCATTATGGTGATCGGTCAGAATGCCCAGATCACCGTCCGCTCCGGCGCTACGGTTTCGGGCGGGACCGCTGGCGCGAAGGGAAGCGGCGGCCTCTACGACGGTGGAAGTTACGGCGTCCGGGTCGAGGGTGCCAACACGAGCGTGACCGTCGAGTCGAACGCCACTCTCACCGCCAACGGGACGGGCGTTTCCGTGGCCAACGGCCTCTATTTGCAAGCGGCAAACGTGACGGTCGTCAACCGTGGGACTATTACGAGCGCCTCGAACCAAAACTCGCAAACCGGCGCCCTTGGAATGGGGGATCAGAATTCCAACGCCACCATCACCAATTACGGCAGCATTATCGGAAATGGGACATCTGCCGTTGACAATTGGAGTGGAACGGCCTCGCTGACCAACGCTTCCGGTGGCGTCATCGAAGGGAGGACGGCAATTCATGCCGGACCGACCGGCAGTCTGACACTGGTCAACAATGGTACTATCCGCGCAACTGGCAACGAAACAGCGATCTCGCTGAGCGATTCGACTCAAGAGAACTCCATCACCAACAACGGCACCATCATTGGCGATATCCAACTGGGTGTGGTCAGCGGCAGCGACCATTTAGTCTACCTGAATAAGGGCAGCACCCTAACCGGCAGCATCTATGCCTTGCAGTCCGGTGAAGGCAATGTGGTCGTCGGCAATTCGGGCGCAGGCATCGTCACGTTGAATGGCGATATTGGCGACGTCGGCACGCCGATTCACTCCTTGACCGTAGCCAACGGTGCTACACTGAAATTTGCTCAAGATTCCAAGATTTATGCCGGAGGTATTAGCTCTTCCAACGGCATGACTTTCGACTTCGATACATCTCGGATCGAGTATCATTATTATAGTTCAGTTGGCTACACAGAGACTGATAGCGGCGCTGGTTATTTCAAAACCACCATCAATGCCAATACCAGAAAGCACGGTTACATTGTGGTATTTGCCTAAAATGGCGGCGCCGGCTCCAATGTTCATGTGCCGATCATTGTTCCTACCGTCGTTGGAGCGGTGACGACTGGCTCGCAATACGTGATTATGCAAGATATTCCGGGGCGCACGGCTTCGAATAGCCTCAGCGTCATCAATTCCGGCGGCTATCGTTGGACGATCAGCCAGGTAACCGGCACGGGACAGGCCGATACCGACGGTGTCAGCATGGTAAACGGCTCAAACAACATCGTCATCACCGCCGACCATCAGAACGCCGCTGGCGCCGCCAGCGGCACCAATGGTGCTGGTGTTGCCGCCATCGCGTCGTATTCTGGTGGCAACGCGGCCATGACGGCGCTATCCCAAGCCGTCAACAACCTGACCTCCGCCGCCGAGATCGAGAAGGCCGGTGCCCAGTTGCGCCCCTCGGCCAACGGCGCCACCGCCCAGGCGGCGCTGGGGGCGGTGGGCCAGGCGGTCAACACCATCTCGGTGCGCACCGACAGCGTGCGCTCCGCCTCGGCCGAGACCGGCGGCGGCACGGGTGTTTCCTCGGGCGAAATGCTGCGCGGCCTCGGCGTGTGGACCCAGGCCTTCGGCTCGGTCGCCACCCAGGATCGCCGCTTGGGGATCGACGGCTATACCGCCGACACCTATGGACTGGCCTTCGGGGCCGACGCCAAGGTGGCCGAACCGCTGCGCCTCGGCCTGTCCTTCGCCTATGCCCGCACCGGCGTCGATGACGCCGGTGCGCGCGAGGGTTCGGGCCAGACCATCAATTCCTATATCGGCAGCCTGTACGGCACCTATACGGCGCCACGCTGGTACCTGGATGGGGCGGTGACCTACGGCCATCACAGCTATGACGGCACCCGCGTCATCAACATCGCCGGTGCCGCGCGGCAAACCGCCAAGTCGTCCTATGGCGGCAACCAGTACGGCGCTAAGGCCGAACTGGGCGTGCCCTTCGCCGTGGGGGCGGGCGTCACCCTGACCCCGCTGGCCGGCCTTGCCTACAACCACCTGCGCCAGGACGGCTACACCGAGAAGGACGCCGCCGCCGCGCTGACCGTCGGCTCGTCCAACACCGATTCCATCAAGTCCAGCCTGGGCGCCAAGGCGTCGGCCACCATCGCCCAGTGGCGCGAATGGAACGTCAGGCCCAACGCGCGGGCCGTCTGGAGCCACGAGTTCAACACCAAGGCCCACGACCAGACCTCGGCCTATGTGGACGGCGGCTCGTCCTTCACCAATACCGGCACCGATGCGGCCAGCGAGTCCTTCACCCTGGGGCTTGGCGTCGACCTGGCCTCGGTGCGCAACACCACCCTGTCGGCCAAGTACGACGCGGGCCTCAGTGACCGCTATGTCAGCCACACCGGGTCGCTCCAGGCCAGGATGGAGTTCTGAGCATGAGGCGGCGGACGGTCTCTTTCCTCGTTGTGCTCGCTCTGGCGGCGCTGAGCGGGTGCGCCACCCTGGACCGTGACGCCAACGCGGATGCCATCGCCGGGCCGGCCGGCATGCAGCGGATGATCATCAAGACCGATCTATTCGTCCTGACCACCTTTGCCCGCATCCGCGATCCGGGACGGCCCGTCACCATCTATGTCGAGGGCGACGGGCTGGCCTGGCTATCACGGACCGAGCCGTCACAGGACCCCACGCCGCGCGAGGCGCTGGGGCTGCAACTGGCCGCCCTTGATCCGTCGCCCAACGTGGTCTATCTGGCCCGTCCGTGCCAGTTCACCGCCAGAGCCAAGAATCCCGCCTGTGATATTCCCTATTGGACGGGCAAACGCTTCGCTCCAGAGGTGATCGCTTCCATGGGACAGGCAGTGAGTCAAATCGCCGCCCGGGTGCCGGGGCAGAAGATCAACCTCGTCGGGTATTCCGGCGGCGGTGCGGTCGCTGTGCTGGTGGCGGCGAACCGCCAGGACGTGGCGACCATCCGAACCGTCGCCGGCAACCTGGATCACGCCGAGGTCAACCGGCTCGCCAAGGTCTCGCCGCTTTCCGGCTCCCTCAATGCCATCGACATGGCAGGTCAAGTGGCGAAAACACCGCAAATCCATTACAGCGGCGCCGCCGATACGGTGGTGCCGCCCGCCATCGCCGAACGCTTCCGGGGCGCCGCTCCGTCCCCCTGCATTGCCACAAAAGTGGTTGCCGGTGCTTCCCACGAGACCGGATGGAAAGAGCGATGGACCACATTGGTCAACATCCTTCCAACCTGTATGCCGTCCTGAGAGACTCTGCCCCGGCCGGCCCGGGTCGACGAAAAGCTCTTGACCGATCAGTCAAGCACATACTACCCTGAATGAGATTTGATTTTCTGGGACGTTTCTCCATGGGCCGCCCGTCGCCCGACACCAAGCAGATTTTGATCGATACCGCACTGGCACTGATCTGGATGAGCAGCTACGGCTCGGTCAGCGTCGATGACATCTGCAAGGCCGCCGGAGTGAAGAAGGGCAGCTTCTACCACTTCTTCCCGTCCAAGGTGGATCTGGCCGTGGCCGCCATGGAGCACTCCTACCACGAGGTCAAGCCGCTCTACGACACCATCTTCTCGCCCGACACCCCGCCGCTCCGGCGGTTCGAGCGCATGATGGAGGTGGTGATCGAAAAGCAGACCGAGACCTTGGAGAAATACGGCCGGGTCTGCGGCTGTTCCGACACCTCGCTGGGATGCGAGATGGCGGGTTTGGAGGAGCGCATCCGCATCAAGTTCGAGGAATTGGCGAGCCGTAAGAAGCGCTATTACGAAAACGCCCTGCGCGACATGGTGGCCGAGGGAACCCTGCCCCCCGACACCGACGTCAAGGCCAAGGCCCACGAGATTTTCGCCTATCTTCTGGGGCAGATGACCCTGGCCCGGATTCAGAACGATCTGGACCTGCTCAAACGCGATCTGAGGCCGGGCCTGCTGGGACTGCTGGGTATTCAGGATAAGGCCGTTTCTGCCGCCTAGCGTACCGTTTTGCCATTGCTTTGCCGACCGGGCACCATGCCGCCCGGAAGAGTTGGACGGGGGCCGCCGCGCCCCACGCCGCCCGAGGGCGGTATTTTTTGGATCATCGACTAGACTGACCGGTCAAATACTAGGGTATTATGCCTCCTGGCCTGCCGGTCATAGACATCGAAGGAGTTTTCCATGACCGCTTCCCCCCGTTTCGCCAAGGGCCGCTTCTTCGGAAAGGGCAGAGCCCTCCTTCTCGCCACCGTCGCCCTGGCCGCCCTGGGCGGCGGCTCGGTGCTGCTTAGGGGCGCTCCCGGCCAGCCGGCCCAGGCCGCGGCCGCCCAGGCGGTTCCCGTGACCGTGCAGACCATGACACCGCGCAATGTCCAGGTCTGGTCGTCGTTCTCGGGCCGCATGCGGGCGGTGGACTTCGCCGAGATCCGGCCCGAGGTCAGCGGCCGCCTCACCCAGGTGCGCATCGCCGACGGCCAGACGGTCAAGGCCGGCGACGTGCTGTTCGTGATCGATCCCGCCCCCTTCGAAGCCGCCCTGGCCAAGGCCGAGGCCAATCTGGCCACCGCCCGGACCAATGCCGTCTTCGCCCGCACCGAGCTTGACCGGGCCGTCAACCTGATCAAGACCGAGGCCATCGCCCAACGCCTCTATGACGAACGCGCCAATGCCGACAAGGTGGCCCACTCCTCGGTGCTGGCCGCCGAGGCCGAACTGAAGCAGGCCCGCATCAACATGGACCACGCCTACGTCAAGGCACCCATCGCCGGGCGGGTCAGCCGCGCCGAGATCACGCTGGGCAACGTGGTGCAGGCCGGCCCCGGCGCGCCGCTGCTGACCTCCATCGTCTCCAATGACGGCATCTATGCCGATTTCGAGGTGGACGAGCAAACCTACATGAAGGGCATCCGCGCCCAGGACGGCTCCCGCGACAAGGAGCGCCGCATCCCGGTCCAGATCACCGTGCGCGGCGACGAGTCCCATCCCTATCTCGGCACCATTCAAAGCTTCGACAACCGCATCGACACCGCGTCGGGGACCATCAGGGCCCGCGCCCGCTTCGACAACCGGGACGGCGCCCTGATGCCGGGCATGTTCGTCTCGGTCAAGGTGGCCAGCGGCGGCGACGAGCCGGCCCTGCTGGTACAGGAGCGCGCCATCGGCAACGACCAGAGCAAGAAGTTCGTCTATGTGGTCGGCGACGACGGCAAGGTCGCCTATCGCGAGGTCGGGCTGGGGCCGCAGGTGGAGGCAAGCCGCATCGTCCTGAGCGGACTCAAGGCCGGCGAGAAGGTGATCGTCGACGGGCTGCAGCACATCCGCCCCAACATGCCGGTCACCGTTCAGGAGGCCTCGCTGGGCGCCAACGGACGCGATATCGCCGCCAACTGAGCCGCCGCATCCCCGCTTCCCGCTTTTGCCGCCCTCGTCGCGAGAAGGCCACGCCATGACTTTGTCCAAATTCTTCATCGACCGCCCCATTTTCGCCGGGGTGATCTCCACCGTCATCCTGCTGGCTGGCCTGATCTCCATGGTCCTGCTGCCCATCTCGGAATACCCCGAGGTCGTGCCGCCCTCGGTGATCGTCAAGGCCCAGTTCCCCGGCGCCAACCCCAAGGTCATCGCCCAGACCGTGGCGACGCCGCTGGAAGAGCAGGTCAACGGCGTCGAGAACATGCTCTACATGTTCTCCCAGGCGGCCAGCGACGGCACCATGACGCTGACCATCAGCTTCAAGATCGGTACCGACCCCGATCTCGCCACCCAGTTGGTGCAGAATCGGGTCAACCAGGCCCTGCCCCGCCTGCCCGAGGTCACCCGCCAGTTGGGCGTCACCACGGTCAAAAGCTCGCCCGATCTGACCATGGTGGTGCATCTGACCTCGCCCAACGAACGCTACGACATGCTGTACCTGCGCAATTACGCCCTGCTCAACGTCAAGGATCAGCTGGCGAAGATTCAGGGCGTGGGCAGCGTCCAGCTGTTCGGGTCGGGCGATTACGCCATGCGCATCTGGCTCGATCCGGAAAAGGTGGCCGAGCGGGCCATGACCGCCGACGAGGTGGTCGCCGCCATCCGCCGCCAGAACGTCCAGGTCGCCGCCGGCGTGATCGGCGGGCCACCCTATGGCAACGGCGTCGAGCTGCAGTTGCCCATCAACGCCCAGGGGCGCCTGACCGATGCCGACCAGTTCGCCGAGATCATCATCAAGCGCGACGGCGGCGTGGTCACCCGGCTGAAGGACGTGGCCCGGGTCGAGATCGATGCCGCCCAATACGGCCTGCGCTCGCTGCTGGACAACAAGCCCGCCGTCGCCATTCCGGTGTTCCAGTCGCCGGGCTCTAACGCCATCGAGATTTCCAATCAGGTCCGCGCCACCATGGCCGAACTGAAGAAGAATTTTCCCGAAGGCCTGGATTACGCCATCGTCTACGACCCCACCGTGTTCGTGCGCGGCTCCATCGAGGCGGTGGTCCATACCCTGCTGGAGGCGGTGGCCCTGGTGGTGCTGGTGGTGATCCTGTTCCTCCAAACCTGGCGGGCTTCCATCATTCCGCTGCTGGCGGTGCCCATCTCCATCATCGGCACCTTCGCGGTGATGCACGTCTTCGGCTTTTCCATCAATGCCCTGTCCCTGTTCGGGCTGGTGCTGGCCATCGGCATCGTCGTCGACGACGCCATCGTGGTGGTGGAGAACGTCGAGCGCAACATCGAGAACGGCCTTTCTCCCCGCGACGCCACCATCAAGGCCATGGGCGAGGTCACCGGCCCCATCATCGCCATCGCCCTGGTGCTGTGCGCGGTGTTCGTGCCCATCGCCTTCATCAGTGGACTGACCGGTCAGTTCTATCGCCAGTTCGCCCTGACCATCGCCTTTTCCACGGTGATTTCCGCCTTCAACTCCCTGACCCTGTCGCCGGCGCTGGCGGTGACCCTGCTGCGGGGCCACGGCGCCCCCAAGGATGCCCTGACCCGAGGCATGGATCGGGTGTTCGGGCGCTTCTTCGCTGGCTTCAACCGGGTCTTCCACGGCGGCTCACACGCCTATGGGCGGGGCGTCACCGGCATCCTGGGGCGCAAATCGGCCGCCATGCTGCTCTATCTGCTGCTGCTGGGCGCCACCTATGTGGGCTTCCAGGCGGTACCGCCCGGCTTCGTGCCGACCCAGGACAAGCAATATCTGGTCAGCTTCGCCCAGTTGCCCGACGGCGCCACCCTGGAGCGCACCGAGACCGTCATCCGCACCATGTCCGACATCGCGCTGAAGGAACCGGGCGTGGAAAGCGCCGTGGCCTTCCCGGGCCTCTCCATCAACGGTTTCATCAACAGCCCTTCGGCCGGCATCGTCTTCGTCACCCTGAAGCCGTTCGAGGAGCGTCGCTCGGCCGAGTTGTCGGGCTTCGCCATCTCCCAAAATCTCCAGAAGAAGTACCTGGGGGTGCAGGACGCCTTCATCGCCATCTTCCCGCCGCCGCCCGTCCAGGGGCTGGGCACCATCGGCGGCTTCAAGCTGCAGGTGGAGGACCGCACCGACCAGGGCTACGAAGCCCTGGACCAGACCATGAAGGCGGTGCAGGCCAAGGCGGCCCAGACGCCGGAGCTGGCCCGCGTCTTCTCCAGCTACAAGATCGGCATGCCCCAGCTCTATACCGAGCTGGACCGCACCAAGGCCGCCCAGTTGGGCGTCGACGTCCAGGACGTGTTCAGCGCCATGCAGATCTACCTGGGCTCGCTCTACGTCAACGACTTCAACAAGTTCGGCCGTACCTATCAGGTCATCGCCCAGGCCGACCGCCAGTTCCGTTCCAGGCCCGACGACATCTTGAAGCTGCAGACCCGCAATTTCGAGGGCCGCATGGTGCCGCTGGGCTCCATCGTCCGGGTGACGGAGACCACCGGCCCCGACAGCGCCATGCGCTACAACGCCTTCCGCTCCGCCGACGTCAATGGCGGTCCGGCGCCGGGCTATTCCACCGGTCAGGCCCAGGCGGCCATGATCCGCATCCTGGACGAGACCCTGCCCAAGGGCATGGGCTACGAGTGGACCGAGCTGACCTATCAGCAGATCCTGGCCGGCAACACCGCCATACTGGTGTTTCCCATCTGCGTGCTGCTGGTCTTCCTGGTGCTGGCGGCCCAGTACGAAAGCCTGTTCCTGCCCGCCGCCATCATCCTGATCGTGCCCATGTGCCTGCTGTCGGCCATCACCGGCGTCTGGCTGACCGGCGGCGACAACAACATGTTCACCCAGATCGGGCTGTTCGTGCTGATCGGCCTGGCCTGCAAGAACGCCATCCTGATCGTCGAGTTCGCCCGCGAGTTGGAGATCGCCGGCAAGGGCACCGTGGAATCCGCCATCGAGGCGGCGCATCTGCGGCTGCGCCCGATCCTGATGACCTCCTTCGCCTTCATCATGGGGGTGGTGCCGCTGGTGCTGTCCTCGGGGGCCGGCGCCGAGATGCGCCACGCCATGGGCGTCGCGGTATTCTTCGGCATGCTGGGCGTCACGTTCTTCGGCCTGTTCCTCACCCCCGTCTTCTACGTCCTCATGCGCGCGCTGGAAAAGCGCGTCACCGGAACCGAAAAGGTGCACCACCATGTCTGAGCGCAAGTTCACCCCCCTCGTCCCGGTGCTGGCCGGACTGCTGCTCGCCGCCTGCACCAGCCCGGTCGGACCGCAGGAGTCCGGGATCGAAACCCCGTCCCTGTGGAGCCGCCTGACCGGGTCCGCTCCGGCCAAGGCCGATCCCGCCGCCCCGCTTGTCCAAGGCTCCGACGCCGAGGTCGAGCAGAACTGGTGGCGGCGCTTCGGCGACCCCACCCTGGACACCCTGGTGGCCGAGGCCCTGGCCGGCAACCAGACCCTGGCCATGGCCAAGGCACGGGTGGAGGAGGCCGAGGCGGCACGCGGCCTCGCCCGCTCGCGCCTGCTGCCCGACATTTCCGCCGCAGGCAGCGCCCAGCGCGCCAATCAGGGCTATACCACCGGTGATAAGGCGGTGAGTGTCGCCGAAATCGACCTCAAGGCCACCTGGGAGCTGGACCTGTTCGGCCGCAACCAAGCCCGCATGGCCGAGGCCTCCGCCCTGCTGCAATCGGAGGAGGCGACGCGCCAGGGCGTGCGGGTGGCTCTGCTGGCCGAGGTGGCGCGGACCTATTTCGACCTGCGCGATTCCCTGCGCCAGATCGAGTTGACCCGGCAGAACCTGGGCACCCAACGCCGCACCCTGGAGATCATCCGCGCCCAGCGCCAGGGCGCCCTGGCCAGCGATTTCGACGTACAGCGGGCCGGCGCCCGGGTCTCGGCCACCGAGGCCCTGATTCCGACCTTGGAGACCACCCGCGACGTGGCCCTGAACCGCCTGGCCGTACTGCTGGGCCGCCCACCCGGCGGCCGCGATACCCTATTGGCGACCCTGTCGCCGATCCAGCCGCTGGATTCCGGCATCGTCATCGCCGCCCCGGCCAAGGTGCTGGCGGCCCGGCCCGACGTGCGCGCCGCCGAGCGCCGCTTCGCCGCCAGCCTGTCGGCCAAGGACGCCGCCACCGCCGAACTGTTCCCCAACATCTCGCTGGCCGCCCTTTTCGGCGCCCAGACCGCCACCCCGCTCAACGCCACGCCCTGGGGCATCGGCCTGAGCCTGGTCCAGCCAATCCTCAATTTCGGCCGCATCGAATCCCAGATCGACGCCGCCGACGCCCGCCAGCGTCAGGCCTTCCTGGCCTATCAGCGCAGTGTGCTGGAAGCGCTGGAGGACATGGAGAACGCGCTGTCACGCTATGGCCACGAAGCCGGCCGCAACATCGCGCTGACCACCGGCGTAGCCCAGAACCGCCGCGCCTCGGAACTGGCGCACACCCAATACACCAACGGCTATACCGGTCTGCTCGACGTCCTGGTGGCGGAACGCGACCTGTTGGACGCCGAAGCGGCTCAGGCCTCCTCCGACACCGGCCTCCGCCGGAATCTGGTCGCCATCTATGCCGCGGCCGGCGGCGGCTGGAATGATCGCGCCGACGGCAGGTAGAGGGTCCATGACGACCCGTTCCCCTGCCCAGAGGCTGGGTCTCGTTTCGGTTTGATGCCCGAAATGGGCAGTGATGGCGATATTGGCCGGGGCATGCTCCGGCCAACATCGCGTTCGTGATCGTGCGGCAACCTTCCGCCGGGGTGGCGCCGCCGAAGCTCTCGGCGAAGCCGTTTTCGTCCAGCGCGACGTAATGCCAATCGACTCGACGGTCCATGCCCCCTCCCCGGGGCCGCCCGGATCGAGTCCCGGCGAGCGGGGCGAAATCATCGCCCCCCCTAAAGCCTTCGACTTTTGAAACGCCGAGGTTTGGACCTTGGGCGCCGGTTCGCCCGCGGGCGGCCAGAGACGGCCCGAGTCTCAGGGCCGTAACGGGAATTCCCCCTATGAATTAAGTGTCCGCACCAATTGTTCCCCCTCCATCGGACACCGTAGAATTTATGTAAGTTTGCACAGCAGACATCCGTCGCAAAAAGACGACGGAATAAAACAGGCAGGAACATTCAAGTCAGACAAGGCAAGACGTGAAAATACCCCTCATTACCGAGATTCAGAGATTCAGCCTGCAAGATGGCCCCGGAATCAGGACTACCATTTTCCTTAAAGGGTGTCCTTTGCGCTGTCCGTGGTGCCACAATCCTGAAACACAGGATACCAGGCGGGAGATGTTCTATTACGAGAACCGCTGCGTCGGCTGCGGTCGCTGCGTCGCCGTTTGCTCCACCGGGGCGTCAACCCTAGTCGACACCGGCGGAAAATCCCCCACCCTCGTGGTGAACCGCGACAAATGTGATCGCTGCCTGCGCTGCGCCGCCGTCTGCCTGACCGAGGCACGGGGCATCTCGGGTCAGGCCATGACGGTCGACGAGATCCTGCGCGAGGCCCTCTCCGACAAGCCCTTCTACAAGAACAGCGGCGGCGGCGTGACCCTGAGCGGGGGCGACCCCCTCATGTATCCCGAATTCGTCCTGGAACTGGCCCGCCGCCTCCATGACGAGGGGGTTCACCTCGCCATGGAGACCTCGTGCTTTCCCAAGCACTGGGAGACCATGGAACCGCTGGTCGAGCATACGGACCTGTTCATCGTCGACCTCAAATGCCTGAACGCCAAACGGCACGAAGAGGTGGTCGGGTGGCCGCTGCAACCCATCCTGCGCAATCTGAACAACCTGTTCGAGCGCAACGCCACCGTCCGCATTCACATCCCGGTCATCCCCGGATTCAACGATTCCGAGGAGGATTTCCGGGACTACGCCGAGTTCCTCGGCGCCTACGCCGACCGGCTGAACGGCGTCGATATCCTGAACTACCACTCCTATGGCGAGGGCAAATACGCCGCCCTGGGCCGCATGGAGACCTACAAGTTCGCCGGCGTGGCGGAGAACCCGGCCGAAGTGGTTCTGCCGCTCGTCAAGGCGCTGAAGGACAAGGGAATACCCGGAATCACGGTTGGAGGACTGGTCGGCATCACCTGCAATCGATGACGGCCACCGACCAACCCAAGACAAACAATAGAAGCCCGATAATACGCGACAAAGGAGAAGTCCAATGACCAGTTGCAATAATTGTGAATTCTTCAATCCCGTTCCCAAGGACGCCGACGATTACGAAGCCGGGAAGGGCGATTGCGTCACCGAGAAGGCTGACGAGAAGGGCAGGTATTGGCTGTCCCGCCCGGTCTTCGAGGGCAGCGCCTCCTGCAAAAGTTACAGCAAGCGCTAAGGCGCCTTAGAAAACAGGGAGAACCAATATGACCGCCAACGTCCTGGAATACCGTGGCAAGGTTCTGAATTTCACGCCGGAAAATCTGGCCGAGGTCAACATTCCGGCCGAAGAGTTGCACGAGCACCTCCAAAATCCGTCCACCGAGCGGACCAAGCGCCTGAAGGCCCGTTGCCGCTGGAAGCACGCCTCCGCCGGTGAGTTCATCGAGAAGGGCGTCACCGCCGGCATCGAGCGCATGCGCCATATCACCGAGGCCCACAAGGCCAGCGTGGGCAAGCCGGAAGTCATCCGCCGCGCCCTCGGCCTCAAGAACATCCTGGAGAAGGGAACCCTGTGCCTGCAGCCGGACGAGTTCATCGTCGGCTACCACGCGGAAGATCCCAACATGTTCCCGCTCTATCCGGAACTGTCCTACATGGCGGTTCAGGATTACCTGCTCAGCGACTATGCGCCGCAGCCGACATCGGAAGCGGCCGAGATCAACGACTACTGGAAGCCCTACAGCCTGCAGGCCAAGTGCTCCCCCTATTTTGATCCGACCGACCTCGGGCGCATGTTCCAGGTCAGCTCCATGGAGGCGCCGTCCTTCGCCTCGGGTTACAACAGCATCGTGCCGCCTTACGAGACCGTGCTCGAAGACGGCCTGCTGGCCCGCGTCAAGCTGGCCAAGTCGCACATCGAACAGGCCCAGGCCGAGATGGGCGCGTTCCCCTGGAATGGCTCCAAGGGACTGGAGTGGATCGAAAAGATTGACAACTGGCAGGCGATGATCATCGCCTGCGAGGCGGTGATCTCTTGGGCCCGCCGCCACGCCCGCATGTGCAAGATCGTCGCCGAGAAGTTCGAGGCCGATCCCAAGCGCCGGGCCGAACTGCTGGAAATCGCCGATATCTGCCAGCGGGTGCCGGCCGAGCCGTGCAAGGGCCTGAAGGATGCCTTCCAGGCCAAGTGGTTCACCTATCTGATCTGCCACGCCATCGATCGCTACGCCAGCGGCTACGCCCACAAGGAAGACACGCTGCTGTGGCCCTACTACAAGGCCAGCGTCGTCGACAAATCCTTCCAGCCGATGACCTACGAGAACGCGGTCGAATGGGTGGAAATGGAGCGGCTCAAGATTTCCGAGCATGGCGCCGGCAAGTCCCGGGCCTACCGGGAGATTTTCCCCGGCTCCAACGATCTGTTCATCCTGACCGTCGGCGGCACCCTCGGTGACGGCTCCGACGCCTGCACCGACATGACCGACGCCATCTTGGAAGGCGCCAAGCGCATCCGCACCACCGAACCTTCGATCGTCTTCCGCTATTCGAAGAAGAGCCGCGCGAAGACCCTGAGGTGGGTATTCGAATGCGTCCGCGATGGCCTTGGCTATCCGTCGATCAAGCACGACGAAATCGGTACGGCGCAGATGCTCGAATACGGGGCCTACAGCCTGACCGGGAACGGCGCCACCCCCGAGGAAGCCCACAACTGGGTCAACGTGCTGTGCATGTCCCCCGGTCTCGCCGGTCGGCGCAAGACCCAGAAGACCCGTTCGGAAGGCGGCGGCTCGATCTTCCCGGCCAAGCTGCTGGAGATCACCTTGAACGACGGCTACGACTGGTCCTACGCCGACATGCAACTCGGCCCCAAGACCGGTCAGGCAACTCAGTTCAAGACCTTTGAAGACCTCTGGGAAGCCTTCCGCAAGCAGTACCAGTACGCCATTGCCTTGTGCATCCGCGCCAAGGACGTCTCGCGCTACTTCGAGGGCCGTATCCTGCAGATGCCGTTCGTCTCGGCCATCGACGACGGGTGCATGGAACTGGGCGTCGATGCCAACGTCCTGTCGGAACAGCCCAATGGCTGGCACAACCCGATCACCACCATCGTCGCCGGCAACTCGCTGGTCGCCATCAAGAAGCTGATCTTCGACGACAAGAAGTACACCATGGAGCAGCTCGTCGAGGCGCTGAAGGCCAACTGGGAAGGCCACGAGGAGATGCGTCTTGATTTCAAGAACGCTCCCAAGTGGGGCAACGACGACGCCTATTGCGACGAGATCATCAAGAACTTCTACGAGGATATCGTCGGCGGCGAGATGAGCAAGATCACCAATTATTCGGGTGGTCCGGTTCGTCCGACCGGTCAGGCGGTCGGCCTCTACATGGAAGTGGGCTCGCGCACCGGCCCGACCCCCGATGGCCGGCTGGGCGGCGAGGCGGCCGACGACGGCGGCATCTCGCCCTATATGGGCACCGATAAGAAGGGGCCCACCGCCGTTCTGCGGTCCGTGTCCAAGGTTCAGAAGAACCAGAAGGCCAATCTGCTGAACCAGCGGCTCTCGGTGCCGATCATGCGCAGCGCCCATGGCTTCGACATCTGGCACGCCTACATGAACACCTGGCACGACCTCAACATCGACCACGTTCAGTTCAACGTGGTCAGCACCGAGGAAATGCGGGCCGCTCAGCGTGAGCCGGAGAAGCATCACGACCTGATCGTGCGCGTGTCGGGCTATTCCGCCCGCTTCGTGGATATTCCGACCTATGGTCAGAACACGATCATCGCCAGGCATGAGCAGGACTTCTCGGCCAATGACCTCGAGTTCCTGAATTGCGACCTCTGAGCCGACGGTAACCGAAGGGCGTCCGGTTGGTCCGGACGCCCATCTCCCCCGGCTTTCATTTCATTCTCACGTCTCATGTTCGGAAGGTAATTCATGACCATGACCCAAGCGTCCACCTCCGCTCCGGCCAATGCCCAGCCCGCCGTGCAGATGCACCGGGAGGAAGGAACCAGCCGTCCGTGCAGCATCTGCAAGTGGCAGACCCCCGACCCGACCGATCCGATCCGCGGCCAGTGTACCGTCAACCGCCATGCCAACGGCGGCGTGTGGAAGCGCTGGATTCGGGATGCGCTCAACACCACCTGCGGCCGTCATGAGGAAGGCAAGCTGTCCTTCCGTGACCACGTCTGAGAACGTCGATTGCATAAAATCGGAACCGTCGGGGATCTGAATTCCGGCGGTTCCGGGGACGTCGCACATTCAACGGTTTTTCCTATCTAGGTGTTCCATGAAGACTATTCAGACCATCGGCAGCGCCAGCGTGTTTGTCCCGGAAGAAGACCCCTACTACTACGTCAGCAACGAGACCATCAGCTTTCTCGACAAGATCCGTAATATCTCGCGCAAGCATCCGGTCAACGTTCTGGTGGTGGGCAAGCAGGGGTGCGGCAAGTCGTCGCTGGTCCGCCAGTACGCCGCCACCCACAAGCTGCCGCTGGCCACCTTCCAGATCGGAATTCTGTCGGAGCCGGGCCAGTTGTTCGGCGAATACGCGCTGGAGAACGGCGAGACCCACTACAAGCAGTTCCTGTTTCCCCAGGCGTTGCAGACTCCCAACTGCGTCATTCACCTGGAGGAGATCAACCGGCCGGAGCACCCCAAGGCGCTCAACATGCTGTTCTCGATCCTGTCCGACGACCGGCAGGTCTGGATGGATGAGTTGGGGCTGCTGAAGGTGGCCGATGGCGTGGTGTTCTTCGCCACCCTGAACGAGGGCGACGAGTTCGTCGGCACCGAACTGCTGGACCCGGCACTGCGTGACCGCTTCTACGTTATCTCCATGGACTATCTGCCCAACGAGGTGGAAATCGAGGTTCTGGAGAAGAAGGCCGGCGTCACGCCGGAACAGGCCGTCGAGATCATCAACGTGGTCAACAGCCTGCGCGCCAGCCCCGATCTTCAGGTGGATGTTTCCACCCGCAAGGCGCTGATGATCGCCGAGATGATCGCCGCCGGCGGCAGCCTGCATCAAGCCATCAGCGCCAGTCTCCAGACCGACCGCTCGACCTTGGAAGCGGTCTTGCAATCGCTGCACGTCAACCTTGGCAAGGTTGAGCGGGGCAAGACCGAATACATGGTTTTCTCGTCGAAGTACTAGGACATCCCATGCCGCATACTCCTCCCGACGATACCCCTCCCAAACGATTCGTCATCGCCGACGAGGGGGGCAATTCCGACTTCTGGCGGCGGAACAAGTCGCCGGTCGAGCCCATCGAACTGGCGAAACTGCTGGTGGCGGTGCGCAAGATGACGTCCTTCGTCGGACGGAACGTCGGCGACGTGGTGTGGTCGGGCATGGAGGTCGATCACGCCATCGCCCTCGACCCCACTCCGATCATGGGCCACTACCCGGTGCCGGCCTCCAAGGTCGATCTGATGGTCGGCCTCGCCGTACAGGAGGCGTTCAAGCGGACCGAGTGGAGCGAGCGCGTACTCCAGCGCGCTCGGGAAAAGGCCGCAGTAGCGCCGCAGTACGACTACAAGTTCGGCCTGTTCCTGCGGCTGTGCGAAGACGTTTACGTGGACACTCTGGCCAATGCCAGTGTGTTGGGGGAATACGCCGAGGCGGCGCGGGTCTGGCGCATCGCCCGCAACCGGCGCGAGCTGCTGTCTCCGCCCTCCCTGTCCGAGGCGATGCATCTGTGGTGGGCGATGGCGGCCAACCGTGATGCCGATCTCTATCGGGCCGGCTATACCGACCGGACCGTCAGCGGTGTCCTCAACACCCAGGCGCTGGACAAGTTCTACACCAAACCCATCGACGTGCTGAATCGCATGGTCGCCGCCCTACGGACCGACTGCGCCGCCGCCGGCGGCGTCGCCGAACGGGTGGATTTCCGGGTCGACCTGTATCTGGCGGTGTGGAAGCAGCTATTGCCTTTCATCCGCTTCTGGCCGGGCGACCGCGGCGACCGCAGCCTGGTCCCCGATTTCTGCGACGACGACATCGCCATGGAGGAGGAGGACCGCAAGGCGGTCAAGGCCACCATCGTCAGCTATGCCCAGATGATCGAGCGGGCGCTGCCCACCAAGAACCGCGATTTCACCGAGGAACTGAAGGACAACGTCGACAACATCGACGATGTGGTGAAGATCGAGGGCAACGACGTGGTGATGATCGCCGCCGACCGCATCGATTACGATCTCCTGCGCAAGCTGGAACGGGTGGTGGGGGCCGCCGCCCAGCGCAACAGCAGCTTCAACCGTGGCCTCAAATCCGGCAAAATCCACGCCCGCCGCCTGTACCGCGCCCATACGACCGGCGCGGTCTTTCAGGAAAAGCGGCACGAATTCGATCTGCGCAACGACGTGGTCGTCCTGGTCGATGCCACCGGCTCCATGGCCGATCCCACCAAGTGGGATCGGGCGGAATCGACCTATCAGACCCTGTTTACCGCCATTCGCCGTTTCAACAAGCGGGCCAGGCTGTTTGCCTATAACGAGGTCAAGGACGCCTGCCGCATCACCGAGCTTTATCGCGGCGATACCATGCTGACCATCCTGCCCCACGGCAAGACGGCCTCGGGCGAGGCCATCATCGCCACCGGGCTCAGTACCCGCAAGACCAATCGCCGGCGCCTGATGATCCATATCACCGACGGCGCTTCCAACTGGGGCTGCGGCGTCGGAGAAGCGGTGGCCTATTGCCGGCGCCACGGCATTTCCCTGCTGACCCTGGGCATCGGATGCAGCCCGTCGGCCAAGCAATCCCTGCGCGACGAATATGGCAGTCTGGTCCAATTCGCCGAAAAGAATGATGAGCTCCCCGCAATGGTCGCCACCCTTCTGCGCCATGAAAGGAGAGCCTGACGGCCATGCGTACCGCCGCCTTGAACGATATTCTCGACCGGGAATGGGCGATGTTTTCCCAGGTTCGCAGCAGTCGTCCCGTCCAGTGTCAGGGATCACCGGAAACCTTTCGCTCGGTTCGGGGCAGTCTGTTCGCCATATGGAGCTATCCCATGCTGGAGGCCTATCGCCTTGACCTGATCGCGGCCGAACGGCAGGGACGCAATCTCCTGACCGAGAAATATGCCCGCATGGACGACCTGATCGAGCCATTGAGCCTCAATCCGCTGATCGAGGTCATCGTCGATATCGAAACCGAATGGCAGCGCGAATTGCGCGACCGTTATCCCACTCTCTCCAGTTTCTGCTGCCGCCGCACCGATCTGTCCGAGGATGGCTCGGATTTCGCGGTTTATCTGCATTGCGAGTTGGAAACCTACGGCCCGGACACCCTCGACCTCTATTACGACAACCTCAAGGCCGCCTTGGATGAAGGCCGTAACCTCGCCATCGAAGCCCTGGGGCAACTGGTTCAGGCTGCGGGATATGACCGTATCGAGCAGGCCGAGGCTATTCTGGCCGCCGAAGGGAGGCGGTCATGAGCATCACCGTCACCTTGAATTTGCTGGGAGTCCGGCCCTTCCAATTGCTGGAAGAGACCATGAGCTTCGACGAGAGCGAGGCCCCCACCCTTGCCGACCTCATTGGCCGGGTCGATCAGCGCAACCCCGGCTTCAGCGCCGCCATGCTCGACGACGCCGGGCGGCTGTCACGACAATTCGCCTTTCTCATCAATGGCCTGAATGCCGAGTATTCCGGTGGAACCGCCGCGCCGCTGGCCGCCGGCGACGTCATCAACGTCATCCCGGCCATCGCGGGCGGCTGAGGAGACAGCACATGATCATCGACAGACCCGGATCACATTTCGTCTTCGTGCTTCCCGCCGCCCACATCCGCGAGCGCTACAATTACATCAATTTCCGGGGACAGCCGCTGACCAATCGGCAGTACCTGGATTTCTGGGGAAAGTGGCTGATCTTCGGCCACCGCGACCAATTGGATGATCTGGCGGCAAGGCTCGACCCCTTCGTGGAAGCCCACCAGGTTCCCGCCGCCAAACTGGACCGCAAGCTCATCGACGAGTTCGGCCTCGACCGTTGCGTCATGTGCGTCTACTGCCATTTCGAGGACCGGGAGGCGGTATGGGACATTCTGGCCGGCCTGGGGGTCAGCGACAAAGCCTGGATGTTCGAGCGTGAGACCATGGAAAAGTGGCTGCCCGGCGGGGTCAATCTGGAACGCTGGATCAGCGGCCGGGGCCTGGATGCCAAGCAGGCCGACGAGGTTCGCAGATCGGCCGACGCCCGTTTCAAGCGATGGTTCTCCTGCGACGACGCCATCTTTACCGGTATCGAGCAATAGCATGAGCGTCCCCCCCGATTCCTCCCGGGCATTGGAGCGCCACCGCCTGCGCCTGCGCGAACGCCGCTTCGTGATGTCCGAGCACGTGGTGCGCAGCCTGATGAGTGGATCGCTCACGGTCGCCGATATCGTGGCGACCGTGCGGGGAGGAACCATCATCGAGGTTCACACCCATGCCCGGCGCGGAACGAGTTTGCTGCTCGCAGCCCGCTGCGGCGACCGGCCGGTCCATGTCATGTGCGCCGACGGCGTCGACGACTGGCTGGTGATCCCGTTCGCCTATGTCCCGGCCCGACCGGTCTGGGCGACGCCGGGGCGGCGCAATCCCAAAGGAGTGCCGGAAATGAACGGCAAATTCACCAATTGTTATTTCTGCGGCGGAGAGATCAAGACGGTGACGGTGGGAAACTTCGACTACCGCAAGGAGGGAGTTCTCTACGTCATCAAGAAGGTTCCCGCCGGTCTTTGCGTGGAATGTGGTGAGAAATACATCGAGCCGGCCGTCGGCGAGCGGATGGATTTCATGATCCAAAACAGCCTGTTCACCACCACCGAGCCGGTGAACGTCATCGAATTCCCCAGCGACTCATAGCGATCGGCCGGAGACCAAGCATGGATTACAGCTATCCCGAAATCGACCAGCTCGCCACGCTGCTGGAGGCCGAAATGAAGGGAAGCTCGGTCGATCCGGCGGAGTGCCGGCGACTGGCATCGCGATTGGCCGAACTGTACCCCGAGATCGCCGGCAGCATGAGACAGATCCTGGTCAGGGACTGTGGCCCGGGCATCTCACCGCCCCGGAACGGGGAAGGCGGAAATGAACGGGCTTGATCTCGCCGAGGACTACTGGCGGCGGCACGGCAGGCCCTGGCTGGAGGAGAAATATGCCCCCTGGCGCCACCGCATCGCGGTCGGATTGGTGGGGGACGGCTCGGACTGCCTGGGGTTCGACGACGAGTATTCCCGTGACCACGATTGGGGGCCTGGCTTTTGCCTTTGGCTGACCCACGAGGATCATATGGAGATCGGCGACGCCCTCGGACGCGACTATCGGGCGTTACCGCCCACATTCAACGGCTTCACCCGCCAGACCAGCGAATGGGGCGGGGGCCGAGTGGGCGTGTTCGAGATCGGCTCCTTCTACCGCGGCTTCATCGGCCGCCCCGGCATCCCCGAGACCCTGGCCGACTGGTTCAGAATTCCCGAGAAGAATCTGGCGGCCGCGACCTCCGGCCGGGTTTTCGCCGATGAGCTGGGAGACTTTTCCCGCATTCGCCAGGGATTGCTGGCCTTCTATCCCGATGACGTCCGCTTGGCCAAGATCGGTGCCCGCTGCATGTCGGCGGGACAAGCCGGGCAATACAATCTGCACCGCAGCATCCAGCGCGGCGATCCGTTCGCCGCCCGATACGCGGAAACCAAGTTCTGCGCCGATGCCCTCTCGCTGGTCTATCTGCTCAATCGTCGCTACGCCCCCTACTTCAAATGGCTGTGGCGCGGCCTGGCCGAACTGCCCATCCTGGGTCCCTGGCTGGCCGAGGCCGTCGCCGCCCTCGTCGCGGCCGACGATCCCGGCCATAAGACGGCCGCGGTGGACGCCATCTGCGCCCGCCTCGTGGCGGCCTTGGTCGCCGAGGGCCTGAGCCATTCCTCGAGCCGCTTCCTGGTGGATCACGGCCCGGTCATTCATGATCGGATCGCCGATCCGTCCTTGCGTGCCGTCAACGTCTGGGTGGGACCTTAAGACCATGGGAAATGTCCTGGTGATCGGCGGCAGCTATTTTGCCGGCCGCGTCTTCGTCGAAGAGCTGACGAAGCACGGCGACGTCAACGTCTATGTATTCAATCGCGGGCGCCAGCCGCTCGGCATGCCCACGGTCACCGAACTGAGGGGGGACCGCGACCGGATCGAACAGGTTGCCACGGCCATTCCTCCGCTGGATTGGGATACGGTCGTGGATTTCTGCGGCTACGAACCCGCCCAGGTGATGTCGCTGCTGGATCACCTGCCGGGCAACGTCCGCCAGTACATCTTCATCAGCACCACCACCGTCTATGACCGGACCACGCGATTGCCGGTGCGCGAGGACGCGCCAAAGCTCGCCGCCCCCCAGAAGGAGTTGGGAAGTCAGTCCCGGTACGGCTTCGATAAATGGCTGTCGGAAATTGCCGTGCAGACCGAATGCGAGCGACGGGGAATCGCCTTCACCATTTTCCGCCCGGCCGTCATCTACGGCTATTACAACTACGCCCCGCGCGAGAGCTATTTCTTCGACCGTCTGACCAGCCACCGTCCCATCGAAATCCCCGAGCACAATCTGTCTTTGTTCAGCGTCATCTGGGTCGTCGACATGGCGCAAGCCCTGATCCGCGCCTTGGGCGAACCCCGAGCCTTCGGTAAGGTCTACAACCTGGCTTCGGACGAGTTGATTTCCTACGGGCGGATCATCGACGTTCTGGGCGAAATCACCGGCAAGACCGTCGAGACCCTGGCGCTGCCCACCCGCGAGATCGAGAGGCGGGGGCTGCCCCTGCCCTTTCCGCTGACCGAACACCTGATCTATAGCGGCCAGGCGGCGGCCGAGGATTTTGGCCTGGCCTATACCCCCTTCGCCGCCGGCATCCGGGAGTCCTTGAAGTATTACCTGATGATCCGACGGGCCGCCCGCGCCCGGGACGGATCATAAGCATGGACGCCGATCTGATCCTGGACAATCTGGTCGCCCTGCCGGCCATGGCCGGAGGCGCCCCTCCCCGGATGATCGCCATCAAGGGCAATCGCATCGTGTATGCCGGCTCCCGCGATGCCCTGGCCGATCTGGCGGCCCTGGGCACCCGCGTGGTCGATTGCGGTGGCGGTCTGGCGGTGCCCGGCTTCAACGACGCCCACTGCCATCCCATCGCCCATGCCGCCACCTTGCGTCATGTGGATTGCTCACCCGCCAGCGTCACCGATATCGCCTCGCTGCAGGCGGCCTTGCGTCGGTCCACCGCCCATCCCTGGGTACGGGCGGCGGGCTGCGACGCGGCCGCCCTGGCGGAAGGGCGGCTGCCCACCCGCCAGGAACTCGACGAGGCCGTGCCCGACCGGCCGGTCGTGCTGGTCGCGCAATCGGGGCAGAGTTGTGTTCTCAACAGCATGGCCCTGGCCAGATGCGGCTTGGCCGGGGCCGGAATCGCCGAGGGCGTCCTTGTCGGCAACGACAGCCGCCTCGCCGCCGCGTTGCCGCCCATGACCGCCGACGAGATCGAGGCAGGTCTTCGCCAAGTCAATCGCCTCTATCTGGAGAACGGCATCACCTCCTTGCAGGACACGAGTTGGAGCAACGGCCATCGCCACTGGATGGCCGCGCGCCACTTCAAGGATCACGGCCTTTTGGCGCCAAGGATAAGCATGCTGGTCGGGGCGGATTCCCTGGATGAATTCGCCGGTCTGGGTCTGAGGACGGGCATGGGGGATGATCATCTGCGCCTGGGCGCCATGAAGATCGCCCTGGACGAAAGCACCGGCAATTGCCATCCCGCCCAGGAAGAAATCGACGAGATCGCCTTGCGCGGCCATCTCGCCGGCTTTCAGCTTTCCTTCCATGTGCCCGACGTCACCATGCTGCAGCGCAGCCTGAACGCCCTGGCGCTGATCCGGAGGCTGTCCCCGACCCCTTGCATCCGGCCGCGCCTCGAGCATTGTTCGATCTGCCCCCCGCATCTGCTGCCCGCCATTGCCGAAGCCGGGGCGATTGCCGTGCTGCAGCCCAATCTCCTGGCGGCGGCCACCGCCCCCGGCTGCCTCAGCCATCTGGATGAGGAAAGGTTGCGTTGGATCGGCCCGATCCGATCCATGCTGGCGGCGGGAATCCCGGTGGCCTTCGGCTCGGACGCCCCGCTCACCCCGTGCCCGCCGCTGCCGGCCATGGCCGTGGCGGTCACCCGCCGGGTGAAGGGCCGCGCCTGTCTGTCCGCCTCCGAATCCATTTCCCTCGAAGCGGCTCTGGACTGCTATGGCCGCGCCGGAGCGTTCTGCTCGGGCCGGGAGCAGGACGTCGGGGTCATCGCTCCCGGCATGCTGGCCGATCTGGCCGTGCTGGACCGCGATCTTCTGGCCCTGCCGCCCGATCAGATCGCCGAGGCCAAGGTCGTCATGACCGTATTGGACGGCGAGGTGGTGTGGGAGGGCTGACGTCTTCTATGACCGGCCACGCTCGAGGCGCCGGCTGCGATAGGCGATCTGGGACCGGCTCATGCCCAGCATCCGCCCCGCCAACGCCAGGTTGCCGCCCGCCTTGGCTATCGCCTTTTCCACCAGCATGTCTGCCAGCGTCTCCATGTCGAGCTTGCCGTCGAGAACCGTATCGACCAGCCCGGAAAGCGAGGGTGGCGTGACAAGGGAATCGGCGACAGGCGGTGGTGCCGCGATCATGGTCGGGTTAACCGAGGCGGCGCCGAAATTGCTGGCCCGGGTGAAAAGATGGCCGATATCCAGCACGCCCCCGTCGGGGGCCAGAATGACTCCCCGCTCGATCATGTTTTCCAACTCGCGAATATTGCCCGGGTAGTCGTATTCCAGCAGCGCCAAGACCGCTCGTTCGGCCAGACCCACGATATTGCGCCGATGCAATGCCGAGAAGCGCTTGAGAAAATGCTCGATCAGGACAGGTACGTCGTCGCGCCTCTCGCGCAGCGGCGGAATATGAACCGAGAACACATCCAGACGGAAAAGCAAGTCACTGCGGAAATGGCCTTTGTTCGCATCTTCGTAGAGATCGGTGTTGGTGGCGGCGATGATCCGGACATCAACCTTGCGCGAGCGGGTGTCGCCCACCCGCTCGACCTCACGCTCTTGCAGCACGCGCAGCAGCTTGGCCTGAGCCGCCGGACTGAGGGTGCTGATCTCATCCAGGAACAAGGTGCCGCCATTGGCCCGCTCGAACCGGCCGGGCCGCGACTGAACCGCCCCGGTGAAGCCCCCCTTCTCGACCCCAAACAATTCCGCTTCCACCAAATTCTCGGGCAGGGCCGCGCAGTTGACGCCGACGAAAGGCTTGTCGGCCCGCGCGGATATACGGTGCAGGGCTCGGGCGAACATCTCCTTGCCGACCCCGGTCTCGCCCAGCAGCAAGACCGTGGCGTCGGTGGGTGCCACCCGCTCGATCATGTGGCAGGTGGTGACATATCCCGACGACGTCCCCACCAGCAGATCGCCGAAGGCGAGAACCGGCGACGCCAGCGCATTGGCGGAAACCACGGCCCGTGGATTGCCCGAGGGCGCCCCCCCGGCCGAAAAGTCGTCCAGTTCGCTATCGTCCCATTCATCCAGCGGCTTGCCGATCACCCGGCAAAAAGGATGCCCCATGGCTCGGCACTGAACCTCCCGGTGCAGAACCTGTTTGCCCATGATGGCGCTGATATAGCCCGAGGCGTAGCCGGTCTGCATCCAGCACACCGGTTCGCCGCTGCGGCCATAGCTGGCCACATGGGAGTCGACCTCGGACGAATCGCGCCAGTTGAACTCCGCCGAGTAATAGCCACGCTCGACACTGACATCGAACCGGATGGGGTCGGGCGCCGAAGCTCCCTTCAGCGCGTGAAGCTGAGGCCCCATCGACAGCAATTCCTGGGCACTGACCGACGGCCGCATCCGCCGGGCCAGTTGCGCATCGCGGTTGCCCGCGCCAATTCCCACCCGGCTCAGAATGCTGCGGGCCCGCTCGGTTCCCAGGGAATCGATGAGTTCGCGGCGAATGGCCGTGATACTCGCCAGGTCGATCAGCAGCATCCGGCCGCTGTCGAACCAGATGCGTCCGTCCTGTGGCGAGAAGTGGAGATGGGTCAACAACTCGGACGAGTCGTGCCACTCCTTGGCCAGGGCTTCGTTGACGACACCGTCGGCGGCACCGCCGTGCTTGGATTTGGATTTGGCCCGAGCCTTCGACATTCCCCACCCCGATTACAACAGCCATCCGCGACAATAATGCACAGTGAGCACAATCATTACTGCAATGTGATATTTTTTACAACAGATTTCCACACACATCATCAATATGCGCAATTTCAATTTAATAATTACTGTAGCTTTCGACGACTAATTGAAATTCGGCCGATGCGGCCTCGCGACACGCCCCCTTTGTCGAGTCCATACTTGAATGACTAAAATTTTGCAGCGCACAATATTAAGCAAAAACAGGTGCCTGCGGATTCAGGCCATTACTTTCCATCATGCATCACAAGCTTGGCACACTCAGTGCAATTGAAGACGGCAACACGGCCGGGATCCCCCCGGACCGCTCGGAAAATCCGAGGCCGCGCATGACCGCGCGGAAAATTAATCTGGACTGGGAGGTCTGCCATGATTGTGAAATCCATTCTTGACGGCAAAGCCGGGAGAGGAAATCACCTAACTGTTCAGCCCAATGAATTCGCATCCACGGTCGCCCGCATACTGACGACGGCGAAAATTGGCGCGGTGGCCGTACTGGATACCGACGGCCGCATCGCGGGAATCGCCAGCGAGCGCGACATCGTTCGTGGCCTGGCCCAGCACGGCCAAGCCATTTCCTGCCTGAGCGTGGCCGAGATCATGACGACGGAGGTCCTGGTCTGCCATGAAACCGACCACGTCAACCGCCTGATCAAGTCCATGACGGAACGCCGAATCCGCCACGTCCCGGTGGTCGACGAATCCCACCGGATGGTCGGGATGCTCACCATCGGCGATATCATCAAATCCATGCTGTTCGATGAACTGCCAAATGAAACGGCGGCGCTTTGCGAATACAGGCGCCACGGCATCAACTGACATTTGGGAGGATATCGAAAATGGCCCAGGCATCCATTACGCCAACTATCTTTGTCATTGATGATGAGCGATCTGTACGCGAGTCGATCAAGTGGCTGTTCAACTCCATCTCCATGAATGTGAAGCTGTTCGAGAGCCCACAGGAATTCCTCGATGCCGACCTGGAGTTCCGCCATGGCTGCCTTATCCTCGACGTAAGAATGCAGAACATGAGCGGATTGCAGCTGCAGAACATTCTGTATGAGCAGAACTTTCCGCTGCCGCTGATCTTTCTATCCGCCTATGGCGACGCCCAGATGGGGGCGCAGGCGGTCAAGAAGGGCGCCATCGATTTTCTTCAAAAGCCTTACCGGAACCAGGATCTTCTCGACACGGTCAACACGGCCCTTCGCCTCAGCAAGGAAGTGTTGGACAAGGAGATGGAGCGCGACAAATACATCGGTTGGCTCGACAGCCTTTCGCTGCGGGAAAAGGGCGTCCTGGAACAGGTGGTTGCCGGCAAGAGCAGCAAGGAAATCGCCCGCAATCTGGGGATCAGCTACAAGACGGTGGAAGCCCACCGCGCCCGGGTGATGAAGAAGCTGGGCGCCCGCTCCGCCAGCGATCTCGTCCATCTCGCCCTTATGAACAACAGCCATTGTCGCGGCTGTCGCTGGCTTTCCCTGCCCAAGGGGAACGCCAACTGCTGTGAAAGCGAAGCTCACAGCCTCTCAGCCTGATTCGAAGCGGGGTGCCCGGCACGGGCATCCCATCGAAACCATGGGAAATGGCCATGTTCGAATACAAAAGCATCCTGGACAACGCACCCGTTGGCATTTGCTTCCTGAGAAGCAGAAATATTATCCGCTGCAATCGCCGCTTCGAGGATCTGTTCGGATACGATTCCGATGAAATCAACAATAAATCCGTAAGAATACTGTATCCAAGTACGGAAATGTTCAACCATATCGGCGAGGTCTACGGGCATTTCTTCGAGAAAAATCTGGCCTATCGGGACGAACGCCCGATGATGCGCAAGGATGGGACCATGATCTGGTGCATCGTTACCGGCTGCACCATCGATTCCGCCAATCCTCACCTGGGCCAGATCTGGGTAGTGCAGGACATATCGGAGCATCGGCGGACGGAGGACTTGCTTAAGGAAAGTATCGAGAAGCTGGAATTGGTGGTTCAGCAGCGGACTATGGATCTGCGCAACCATATCGAGGCACTGAACGTCGAGGTGGCGACCCGCATCAATGCCGAGGGTATCGCCAACGAAACCCAGCGCAAATTTCAGACCGTCTTCCATACCATGCCCGTCGGCCTGTGCGTCACCGATGCCGCCGGCCGTATTCTCGAGGCCAATCACGTTTTCGACGAAACCATCGGCAACGCCGACGGCAAGGTGCGGGACTGGGGCGATCTTCCGACCCGTTTTTTTCTTCCCGACGATACCGCCATCCAAAGCCAGAACCTCCCCTGGCTGATCAAGAACCACATCAACTCCGAGGTGGGCAGCGTCGAGATCGGCATGCGGAAGAAGCGCGGCGGCAAGATGCATTGGCTGAACGTCAGTTCCATCGCCCTGGATCTGGCGGGAGCCCCGGCGATCCTGACGGTCTTCACCGACATCACCTATCGCCGCCGCATCGAGGAATTGGAACGGCTCCGCTATGCCGAACTGACCCGGCTGGGCCGCATCAACTCAATGGCCGAGATGAGCGCCGCGCTGGCCCACCAGATGGGGCAGCCCCTGGTCTCGGCGCTGAACTACCTGAACGGCTGCCGCCTGCGTCTCGACCAGATGGACGGCGCCGAGGAAATCTCGAATTCCGTCGGGTTGTCCATCACCTATCTGGAGCAGGCCGGTGAAATCCTGCGCCGGGTCCGGGATTTCGTCTGTCGCCATGACCCGGAAAAGATCCCCGAGGACCTGAACGCGGTCATCACCGGCGCCGTCAGCTTTCTCAATTTCGAAATTCACAAGCACAGGGTTTCGGTCAACCTCGATCTGGCCTCGAACGTTCCCCTGGTCCCCCTGTGCAACATCGAGATCCAGCAGGTTCTGTTCAACCTGCTCAAGAACGGCATGGAGGCCATGACCGACCTGCCCGAGGACGAGCGTATCCTCACCATCGGCAGTTCCCTGCGCCCCGACCGGTCCGAGGTCGAGGTCTTCGTCATCGACAATGGCCGGGGAGTCGCCCGCAGCCGCTCGCATCGCCTGTTCGAACCCATGTTCACCACCAAGCCGGACGGCATCGGCATCGGCCTGACCATTTGCCGCTGCATCGTCGAATCCCACGGCGGGAAGCTTTCCTTCACGCCGATGGGCCGCCAGGGGTCGAGATTCCAGATTACCCTGCCGATTGCGTCCCCGGCCATCGCGCCCTCGACGACCGTCCCGTTATGAGCGTCACCCGCCCCGGTGGCGTCAGGGCCGGATAAGCATCTTCATGGCCCCATCCGATTTGCGATCAAAGGTCTGGTAGGCCCGATCGATATCGGTCAAGGCGAAGGTGTGGCTGAAATAGCGTTGAGGCTGCACCACGCCCCGTTCCATCATCCGAATGCCTTCCCACATATAGGGCTGAACATTGCCGAAGCCATTCATATGTAGCGTGATATCGCGCAAGAAGACGTCGGCCAGATTGAGGTTGAACGTCGTATCGGTAAACACGCCGATCGCCGTGACGGTGCCGCCCGGCCGGACGAGATCGAGAGCCATCTGCAGCGTCTCGGGTGCGCCAACCACCTCGATCACCTTGTCGAAACCCCGCCCGCCGGTTTCCGCCAAGGCCGTCTCCCTGGCATCGCTCAGGCCGGCATCGATTGCCGTCACCCCCTTGGCGCGGGCGACATCGAGTCGATGGGTGACTGTGTCGAGCGCCACCATGCGGCCCGGTCCGCGCAGCAGCGCGATGTCCAGCGTCATCAGGCCGGTCGGCCCGCAGCCCACCAATGCCACCGTTTCACCCAGGCGGATATCGGCGAGGCGATTGGCGATGATGGCCGAGGGCAGGTTGCACGACAGCGTCAACGCCGCCTCGTCGGGGATCTGTCTCGGCACCTGGATCGCGTGCCCATCGGCGTAGGGAATCACCATGGCCTCGGCATGCGTGCCGTTGAGATTCCCGAACGGCACGCCGAAGCCATACACCGCCTTTCGGGTCGTTTCGCAGTGGGCGGTCTGGCCCACCTCGCACATGTAGCAATGCCCGCAGGAGCAGGAATAGGCCATGCTCACCCGGTCGCCGGGCCTGAACCGCCCCACCGACATTCCCACGGCCAGAACCTCGCCGATCAGTTCGTGTCCGGTTCGCGACGTGCCCCGGTCCATGATCGGATCAAGGGCGCCGCGGAAGAGGTGCAGGTCGGACCCGCAGATCGAGGTCGCCGTCACCTTTACCAGCATCTCATGATCGGCATGGATGGCGGCATCGGGCACATCCGTGGCCCGGATCTGTTGGGGACCGAAATAGACCGCCGCCTTCATATCCCACCTCCCGGAAACAGGGGTGAGGCCGACGGGAGCCGGCCCGCCGGACCCACAGTCCGTCGCCATCCTTTCTTGCGGCGATCCGGGCCGCAATTGGGGCGCGCACCTAGTCCCTAGGGGGGAATTCTAAAGGAATTCTCCGGCCCGCCAGTCCTTGCCGATTTCCGCCAGAAATCAGGGGTAAATCCTCATTGCTTTGGGGTTCGCACCAATTGTTGCCCCACAGGATAAGCGCATAGATTGGCAACGGCGCGGAAATACCGCCATGCAAAACCAATAATAATGTTCATGCACTCAGGCCAGATATAGAAATTTGTTTAATTCTTAACTGACCAGACCACGTGACAGAAAAGCCCGCAAGAAATCAATGCAAATGGGCTGCTAATAAAAATAGTGCAAGGGGAAGGTTTATGATCCAGGGGAAACACACGTCTCCGCGCCGTATCGGCGCGGGCGCTGCGGTGATGCTTGTCATCTCGTCTCTGATATTGTCCGCCTGCCAGGATGATCGTCGTTCCGGCGGTGCGGCGACGGAGGCCGCCAAGTCGGTTCGCCGCACCGATCATTTCCAATCGCTGGTGTCCAATGGCACCGTCCTGGTGGCTGTCGGCTCCTTCGGGGCGGTGATCTCGTCCGCCGATGGCGGCACGAGCTGGACGCGGACCGCCCTGTCCGACGGCGCTCCCCTGGTGCGGGTGGCGAGCTGCGGCGACAGATCTTTCGTCGCGCTGGATTTCTCCGGCAAGATCTGGCGGGCACCCCCCAGTGCGTCGGCCTGGACGGCATTGCCCCTGCCGCCGGCCGACGCGGTGCTCGACGCCACCTGCACCCCCGACAACCGCATCTGGGTCACCGGGGCGCGCGGCCTTCTGGTGGTCAGCGCCGATGGCGGCAAGACCTGGGCGGAGAAGTCTCTGGACGAGGACATCCAGCTTCTCAACATCCAATTCCCCACCCCGGCCTTCGGCGTGGTCGCCGGCGAGTTCGGCCGCGTCCTGACCACCAGGGACGGCGGTGCCAGTTGGACCCAGGGCGGAAGCATGGGGGATGACTTCTATCCCCAGGCCATGCATTTCGAGACCGAGCAGCGCGGCCTGGTGGTCGGCCTTGGCGGCGCGGTGCAGGAAACCCGCGACGGCGGCGTCACCTGGAACCGCACCAAGGCTCCCATCGAGGCACCACTTTACGGCGTCCTGGCTCTGCCCAATGACGAGGCGGTGGTGGTCGGCGCGGCCGGATCGGCGGCACGGCTGTCGGGCGGGAGGTGGAGCCCGGTCACCGGCCTGCCCATGACCGACCTGCGCGGCATCGCCGCCACCTCCCAGGGAGTGATGCTGGCCGGAACCGGGGCGGTGCTGGCACTGCCGGCGCCTCCGACGGCTTCCGCCAGCAAGATCAATTAAGGATCAGGCCATGCACAACTTCATCGATTCCCTTCCCGAGCGCCTGTTCCGCTTGCGCACGCCCATTCTGGTGCTGGTGGCGCTGGTGACGCTGGGCTTCGCGACGCAAATTCCGGCGCTGCGCATCTATACCGATTTCGAGGGATTGCTGCCGCAGCAGAACGCCTTCATCAAGACCCATAACGAGATCCGGGGCCTGTTCGGTGGCGCCAACGTGCTGACCGTGGCGATCGAGGTCGCCGAGGGCACCATCTTTACCAACGAGAATCTGGCCATCATCGACCGGGTGACCAACGGCATCGACAACCTGCCGGGGATCAACCACAACCTGGTCTCGTCCATCACGCACCGCACGTCGCGCTTCATCTCGCTGACCGAGGAAGGCAGCGTGCGCTCCGAGGTCTATTACAACCCGGCGCTCGGCCCCATGACGCCGGAGCAACTGGCGGCCATGAAGGCCAAGGTTCTGGTGGACCCCCGCGTTTTCGGCCTGACCGTGTCGCCGGACCTGAAGGCCGCCCTGATCAAGGCTCAGTTCGTCGACGGGCAGCTGGACTATTTGAAGATATTCCAGGGTCTGCAGGACATGCGGACCAAGGAGAATACGGGCGGCGTCAAGATCCATACCACCGGCCAGCCCGCGCTGATCGGCTGGGTCTATTCCTACCTGCCGCAAAGCCTGCAGGTCTTCGCCTATACCGCCGTCATCGTTCTGGTGCTGCTGATCGGCTATTTCCGCCGGTTCTACGGGGTGGCGCTGCCGCTGGTCGGCATTTCCATCTCCACCATCTGGGGATTGGGCTGGATCGTCCTGCTGGGCTACCACTTGGACCCCTTGATGCTGGTGATCCCGTTCCTGATCGCGGCGCGCTCCATGAGCCACGGTATCCAGATCGTCGAACGCTGGTATCAGGAACTGGCCCGGCTGGGCGACGGGCCCAAGGCGGCGCAGGCGACGCTGGCCGAGATGTTCCACCCCGGCACGCTCGGCATCATCTGCGACGCCATCGGCCTCGCCCTGCTGGTGACCGGTTCGGTGCGGATCAACTTCGAACTGGGCGTCTTCACCGCGCTGTGGGCGGTCTGCGGCATACTCAACGTGCTGGTGTTCATTCCGCTGCTGCTGAGCACCCTGCCGACCCCGGAGAGCACCGCCGCCCGCCACGGCAAGCTGCAACATCTGCTGACCGCGCTTGGCCACGGCGTCTCGCACCGCATCAACGCCATCACCATCACGGTGATCGGAGTGTTCCTGGTGATGGGCTCCATCGCCATGTCGGGCAAGATCACCATCGGTGAATCCGAGCCGGGCTCGCCGCTGCTGTATCGCAACCATGACTACAACGTCTCGTCGACGGCGGTGAACAACCTGTTCCCCGGCTCGGAGCAGTTGCTGCTGGTCGCCAAGGCCGACAAGCCCGGCGGGCTGAAGGATCCCGAGGCCATGAAGGCCATCGAGGCCTTCAACAACCACATGATGCTCGATCCCGAACTGGGCGGCGTCAAGTCGGTGCCGACCCTGGTACGCCAGGTCAACAAGCTGATCCACAACGGCGACCAGCGTTGGGAGCAATTGCCCAAGGACGCCCAACTGGTGGGTGGCGTGCTGTTCGCCTACATGGCGTCGAGCCCGATCCCCGGCATTCTCAATGACTTCATCACCCCGGACTATTCCAAGGCCAACCTCGCCCTGTTCTACAAGGACCACAAGGGCGAGACCGTGGACCGCGCCATCGCCATGGCCCGCGAGGGCGCCACGATGGTGGCCGGCATGGCCAAGGGCGTGACCATCGAACTGGCCGGCGGCGTGCTGGGAGTGACGGCGGCGGTCAATCACGACGTCTTCATCGACAACCTGATCGTCATTCCCATGGTGTTCCTGCTGATCTGCGGCCTGGTGGGCTTCACCTACCGTTCGTGGCAAGCCGGCCTGTTGATGTTCGGCGCCATGCTGATCCCCACCGCCCTGACCTACGCCTATCTGTCGGTCAACGGCATCGGGCTCAACATCAACACCGTGCCGCTGATCTCGGTGGGGCTCGGCATCGGCATCGACTACGCGGTCTACATGATCGACCGCATCAGAGACGAGTTGCACGAGCACGCCGACGTCAAGGCCGCCATCGGCCGCTCGGTGGCGTCCACCGGCCGGGCGGTGACCTGCACGGTCACCACCCTGGTGGGCGGCATCGTCGCCTGGGTGTTCGTCTCGGACCTCAGGTTCCAGGCCGATGCCGCCAAGCTGCTGATCTTCATGATCGCCGTCTGCGCCGTCACCGCCATGGTGTTTGTCCCGGCCTGGATCGCCGCCTTCCGGCCTCGCTTCATCGTCCGCGAGGCCGATCCGGAAATCCAAGCGTTGGAAATTTAGGCAAATCGGGAGCCCAGGGGGGCGACTCGACAATCGGGAAGAGGGAGGACAACAATGAAGGATTGGTTGAAATGGGTTGCGGGCGGAATCGCCGGCGTCTTCTTTCTGGTGCCCATGGCGCCAGTGATGGCCGATGACGGCGATGGCTGGGCCATCAAGAACAAGGCCGACGAGGAAGTTCGCTTCCGCCCCTCCACGGGCCTGTCCAAGGCCCGCACCCTGGGGCAGAGCGACATCGACAGGAAGCTGAATGGTGGCGACACCTTCTCGGTTCTGAAATTTCATACCACCCTGAGGGCGTCCTACGATGCCGCCTATGATCTGAATACCAGCCGTTACGGCGACAGCGCCGGCGGCAAGGTCTACTTCACGGATCTCAGTGGCAATACGTATCCCGAAGGCGCGGGTGGCGCCGCCGGCCACAATGCCCGGGCCAACCGCAACGAAGGCCTGATGAAGATGAGCGACCTGGCCCGCGGCGCCGATAACGGCGTTGATTTCGCGGTCCCGGTACGCCCCTGCGACGTGGACAAGCGCGGTTGCATTCCGGGTTACATGGACGCCAGCAAGCTGGGTCTGGCCGCCCCCGAATTCAACAACCGCCTCGACGCGATCCGCGAACTGTATGTGGATGGCGAGATTCCCGTGGCCGGCAACACCCTGGCCATCCGCTTCGGCCGCCAGCAACTGGTGTGGGGCCGCACCGACCTGTTCCGGGTGCTCGACGTGGTCAACCCGGTCGATTACTCGCGCAACAACATCTATGACGAACTGTCCGACATCCGCATTCCCATGGGAATGATCCGGGCCGACTATCGCATGGGGTCGCGGGGGCCGTTCGACGACCTCAACTTCCAGGGTCTCTGGGTGTGGGAAAAGTTCCGTCCCAACAATCTGGGACAGGGCGGCAGCCCCAACAATCCCCTCGGCGCGGCGGCGTTCTTCCGCGGCATGAAGAACTGCTGGGACAACGGCTGTACCGTCAACAACTTCTTCAATGGCAACACGGCCACCAATTTCGGCCCGCACCAGATCGGCATCCGTCAGGCCAACATGCCGGACTGGAGCTTTGCCAACACCACCTACGGCGGCAAGGTCGAGGGTGAGTTCAGAGGGGTCGGCTTCTCGATCAACGGGTTGCACACGGTGTCGCAGATGCCGTCGCTGCGCGGCGGCATCACGTCCGCCGACCCCTTCAATACCAGCACCCCCGGCGTCTACACGTCCGCCCTGGCGTGGGACATGGAATTCCCCCAGCTCACCGTCCTGGGAGCCTCGGCCGACTTCACCATCGATCCCATCGACACCGCGTTCCGCCTGGAAACCTCCTATACCATGGGCGAGGAATTCGCGAATACGGCCCGTTCCCGGCTGTACTCGGAATCGGATGTGCTGCGCTACGTCGTCGGCGCGGACAAGAACATCTTCATCCGCCCCCTCAATTCCAGCCGTGCCTTCCTGTTCAGCGGTCAGGCGTTCGGCCAGCACATTCTGCAGCACGAACTGCATCATATAAACGGCGTCACCTCCGGCATTCCCGACTGGCAGAGCAACTGGATCGCCACCCTGCTGGTCAAGGGCTGGTACATGGGCGACACGCTGAGCCCGCAGATGGTCTTCGCCCGCGACATGATGGCCAGGGCCAACGTGGTCGAACCTTCGGTGGAATGGACCCCGGCGGCCATGTGGCGCTTCCGCCTGGGCGCCAACGTCAAGTTCGGCGAAAGCCGCCAGAGCTTCGACGACAACCGTTCGGCCAAGCCGTACACCGCGATCGGCGGACCGGCGATCAGCACGGGCTCTCTTGCCGGCATGTATCCGTTGGGGTCGTTCCGCTCCGGCGTCATCGGCGCCGCCCACGACGAGACCGAAATCTTCGCCAACGTGACCATGCGCTTCTAAGGACCCGAACCGGTCGGAGAGCTCGCGTCGCCGAGCCTCCGATTCGTCGGACCGCAGGACCAATGAATCCATAAATATCGGAGGAAACAATGAATCGCATTGCATCTGCGACCCTGGCCGCCACGCTGCTTATGGCCGCCGCCGGGGGCGCCCGGGCGGCGGACGACGTCGTCGAGAAGTCCTTCTTTCCCTACAAGGCCGGCATGCCCAGCCATCCGGTCGCCAAGCCGGGAACGGTGATCAACGCCGCCAATGTGGATCAGGCCAAGGACGCCGTCGATGCAGGCATGTACGAGATGATCAAGAACGGCTGGACCGAGATCAAGGTCGGCGCGACCGAGCAGATCGCCGTGCATCCCGCCTATGTCGAGGCCACCCGGAAGAATTACGCCGGGGTCAAGCTGGGTGACGGCCCCGGCAAGATCAGCGGATACATTGCCGGCCGGCCTTTCCCCGAGGAACCCGATGCCAATGACCCCCGCGCCGGAGAGAAGCTCGCCTGGAACTACAAGTACGGCATCAATACCGGCGACGCCGATTTCATGACCCCGTTCTACTGGACCTACAAGACCATGTCGTCCGGCAAGGTCGAGCGCACCCTCAAGATGAGCTTCAACTTCCTGAACTTCATGCATCGGACCACGCTGACGCCGGCGCCGAACCTGGAGCCCAATCCGTCGGAAATGTATCGCGCCATTTACGTGAAGGTGACGGAGCCGCAGGACATCGCCGACACCCAGCTCCTGATCCATCGCTACGAGGACGATACCAAGCTGGATTCGTCCTGGCTGTATCTCGGCTTCCAGCGCCGGGTCCGCAAGCTGTCGACCGGCCAGATCACCGATTCCTTCCTGGGCTCGGATCTGATGATCGAAGACTTCGAAGGCTATAACGGCCGCGTCTCGGACATGAAGTGGACCTTCAAGGGCACCCGCAACATCCTGATGCCCTATTACCGCCACAACGAAATGCCGCTGACCAACGAGCTGGCCGAACCCGACTTCAAGTTCGTGGGCTTCGGCGGCAAGGGCGGCTGCTTCGCCGATATCACCTGGCAGCTCCGCAAGGTCTATGAGGTGGAAGTCACTCCGGTCGACCCCAACCATCCCGTCGGTAAGCGCACCATGTATTTCGATGCCCAGATCATGGGTGCGTCTCGCACCGTTACCTACGACCGGGCGGGCAAGCTGTGGAAAAGCTTCAGCATCGGCATGAGCATGCCGGAATACCACCTGCCCCTGAACAAGAACTCCGGCATCGCCATCTACGACTCGTTCTCCATGGTCGACATGCAGTCGCAGCACTGCACCACCGGCCAGATCAGGACTCTCCAGGACGCAGCCCTGTCTCCGGCGAGCCGCTTCTCGGTCGACGCGATGCGTTCGGGCAACTGATCCGAGCGTCGTTGGGTGGAACTCCCCTTGATAAAGGGAGTTCCACCATCTTCGCCTTGTACAAGGGCATCTCTTTCAGCCTTCCGATTTCCCGCGTTTCTATTGGAGCACGAACCATGCGCATCAAGGTGCGGATTACCATTGCCTTTGCCTTTCTTCTTGTGATGGTAGCCGGACTTGGAACATTCGCGCTTGTTCGCATCGGGACATTGGCCGATCTGCTGGTCTCGGTGGAGACGAACTCCCTTCCCTGCGTCGAGGCGCTCGGACGGCTTGACGCGATGTCGGCGAAGCTCCGAAACGTCGAGGCCCAGCAGATATCCGCGACCACCCCGGAAGAAACCCAGCGGCTGGCAAAGGTGATCGAGGAACGCCAGGCTGATTTCGAGAAAATCCGCCAGCGGTATGAAACCCTGCTGTCGACCGACGCCGAGCGGGATGCCTATCGCCATTTCGGCAGCCGGTGGACGGCCTATCAGGCCATCGGAAAGCGGGTGATCGATTTCACCTTCAATCGCCAGTACGACCGGGCGGAAGATCTTTTCGGCAGCGAGGGACAGGCCGCTTACGATCAACTGATCTCGGCCATCGAGCAAATGGTACGGCTGAACCAGGAAGGCGTCGCCAAGGCCAACCTGACGGGACAGGACATATCGTCGGCCTCCCGGCTCTGGGTCGCCGTCACCCTTCAGATCGCGGTGATCGCCACCGTGGCGCTGGGTTGGGTGGCGAACCGGAATATCGCCGTTCCGATTCGGGCCATCACCGACATCACGTCCCGGTTGGCGGATGGCGATTTCACCGTGGAAATTCCCGCGACCAACCGTGGCGACGAGATCGGCCACATGGCGCGGGCCGTGCACGTCTTCAAGGAAAAGCTCGAGCACAACCAGCGCCTCGAGGAAGAGGCCAAGGAGCAAGAGCGCAGCATCGCCCGAAAGCGCCGGGAGGAGATGGATGGGCTCGCCGATTCCTTCGAGTCTTCGGTGAGGACGATCGTCATGAATGTCTCCGAATCGGCGTCTCGGATGCAGGATTCCGCCCGCTCGCTCTCGGCCATGACCCAGCAAACCGAACAGATGACCACCGCCGCCGCCGCCGCCGCCGAGCACGCCGCCGGCAACGTCCAGGCCGTAGCGGTCGCGACCTCCCAGCTCTCCGATTCGATCGGCGAGATCGGCCGCCAGATGGAGCTTTCGGCGAGCAGGTCGAAGGGGGCCGTGGACGAAGCCCGCAAGGTTGACCGGTTGGTGACCAGCCTTGCCGAAGCCGCGTCCCGGATCGGTGACGTGGTCGGTCTGATCAACCACATCGCCAGCCAGACCAACCTGCTGGCCTTGAACGCCACCATCGAGGCCGCCCGCGCCGGCGATGCCGGCAAAGGCTTCGCCGTGGTCGCCAACGAGGTCAAGGGGCTGGCCAACCAGACCGCCAGCGCTACCAACGAAATCGAGACCCAGATCGCCACCGTCCAGGACGCCACCCGGGAAGCGGTCCTGGCCATCCAGAGCATCGCGGGCACTATCGATCAGCTCAACGAAATCGCCACCAACATCGCCTCGGCGATCGAGCAGCAGGGGGCCGCCACCAGCACGATTGCGGGCAACATCCAAGAGGCGGCGACGGGAACGGCCGAAGTCACGACGAATATCGTGGGAGTGGCCGAGGCGACGACGAAAACCGGACTCGCCTCGCGGGAGGTATTAGGGGCCGCGGACGGCCTATCCGACCAGGCCGAACGCTTGCGCCAGGACGTGGACAACTTCATCGCCATGGTGCGTGTCGGCTAGATCCGGGGCCGCAAGATGTCGCCCCCGGACTACCCCGGCCCGAATTTCCGACAGGCTGATCAGAGGGACGAATCGGCGGATTCACCACGAAGGCACGAAGGGCGCCGAGAGACCTGCTCTTCATTCGTCATCACGGGGATGCCCGGATCAAGTCCGGGCAAGACGAACCGCGCCGCCCTCCTGGCACCCTTCGTGTCTTCGTGGTGAAATCATCCTTCGTGTCCCCAGACATCGTCGATGCCTTGAAACACCGATGCATCCTGGCTTTGGGGCCAGCAAAGGGGATTCAGACCGGGGCAGGTTCTAGCCCGCGCGGCCTCCTTCGAGCGGCGCCAAGCCGGTCGGCTCGCCGGCGCCTATCCACCCAGGCAAAAAAAGGAAGGGGCAAGCAGTTGATTTGGCGCTTGCCCCTTTTGGGAGTTGGGCTCGGGAGTGCCCCCTTCCACTGGGAGGAGTGAGTGGGGCGATACAGGCCGGTGCGAGCCAATCGGATCCGGCCTGGGACCTCGGTTCGCCTCAGGCGCCGCGGAACTGGGGATCGCGCTTTTCGGCAAAGGCGTTGAAGCCCTCCTTGCGATCCTCGGTATCGCGCAGAATTCCCCACATCAAATGCGAGAAGGCGATGCCGTGGTCCAAGGGCATGTCGAGCCCGAGGACCGCCGCCTGCTTGGTGGCCTGGACGCTGAGGGGAGCAGCGCCGGCGATTTTCTCGGCATATTTCATCGCCAGGGGCAGCAGCTCATCCAGCGGCACCACGTCGCTGACCAGGCCGTAGCGCAGGGCGTCCTCGGCCCCGATCATCTCGCCGGTCAGCAACATCTTCATGGCCACCGCCTGGGGGACCACCCGGGGCAGGACCTGGGTGCCGTTGAGGCCGGCAAGGCTGGCCACCTTGACCTCGGTCAGGCCGAACTTGGCGTGGGTGCTGGCAAGGCGCAGATCGCAGGCCAGGGCCATTTCCAGGCCGCCGCCCACGGCATAGCCGTTGATGGCGGCGATGATCGGCTTCCAGGTCTTCATCTGGGGGATGAGGGGCTGGCCGTCGCGCAGATAGGTCGCCGCCATGCATTCGGTCACCGGCGGCGCCTTCTTCATGTCGGTGCCGGTGCAGAACGACTTGGGGCCGGCGCCGGTCAGAATGGCGACGCGGATGTCCGGATTGGTCCGGATCTCGTGCCAAGCCTCGCCCAGTTGGGCGATGGACTCCGGGTCGAGGGAATTCATCGCCTCAGGCCGGTTGAGGGTGATGGTGGCGATATGCCGTTTGACCTCGAAATCGACGGGCATCTTGTTCTCCTAATCGGCAGACGTAATAAACGGGCTGTAGGGCCGTTCGTTCTTCAGCAGGGTTCTGGCGATGGACATGCGGTGAATTTCCGAGGGTCCTTCCACAATCCGCCAGATCCGGGCCATGCGGGCGACATATTCGATGCCGGTTTCCCGCGACAGACCCAGACCGCCGTAAAGCTGGATGGCCCGATCGGCGACGCGGGTCAGCATCTCCGTGGCCGCCACCTTCAGGGCTGCCGCTTCATGGCGCAGATCCTTGTGGCCCAGATCCGACTTCCAGGCGGCGTAGTACAACTGCAGCCGTACCTGCTCCAACTCGATGGTGGAATCGGCGATCCAGTTCTGCACCGTCTGGCGTTCGGCCAGCAATTCACCGAAGGTCTGGCGGATATTGGCCTGGTCGATCATCATCTGGATCAGGCGCTCGGCCATGCCGGTGCAGTGGGCGGCCAGTTCGATCCGGCGTACGCCGAAACGATTTTGCAACGGCACGAAGGCGCCGCCCACCGGGCCCAGGACGGCTTCGTCCCCCAACACCACGTTGTCCAGAAACACGGTCCAGGTCGGCATGGCGCCGATGACGGGGATTTCCTTGCCGATCACCACGCCGGGGTGGGCCTTGTCCACCAGGAAGGCGGTGAAGCGCCCCTTGGTCGATGCCTCCTTGTCGGTCACGGCGATAGCGATGAAGAAGACGTCGTCCCGATCACACTTGCTGATGAAGATCTTCTGGCCGTTCAGCACCCATTTATCGCCCTGGCGCACCGCGGTGGTCTTCAGGCCGGCCACGTCGGAGCCGCCGCCGGGCTCGGTGACGGCCATGGCCGAGTCCAATTCGCCCAGACAATAAGGAGCGAGATACTTCTCGCGCTGCGAACCGACACAGCACTCATGCAGGTAATAGAGATTGGGGGCGTCGGGCGGCAGGGTGAAGCCGTGATGGGAGAAGCCGGCCAGCGATTTGGACATCTCCTCGACCACCAGGGTCTTGGCGAACATGCCCAGCCCCTGGCCGCCCAGGGATTCGTCGACCTCGATGCCCCAGAATCCCATCTCCCTGGAGATATCGAGCAGGCGATGGTGATCCTCGTCGGCAAGGAGGGGCAGACCATCCGTCCACATGCGCATTTCACGTTCGAGCAGAACGGAATTGAGCGGCATCAGCTCCTTTTCTGTGAATTTTTGCGCCATGCTCTTCAGCATTGCGTGCTCTTGCGACAAGGAAAAATCCATCGAACCACTCCACACTGACAATCTGGCTTCAATTAGCCCGCCAAGCCTCCGGCGGGGGTGATCAGGTCAGAACCTCGTCCCTGACCAGTCCATCCACATCCTGGTCGGAATAGCCGAGCATTTCCGTCAGCAGCGTCCTGGTGTGCTGGCCGATGCTGGGTGCCGCCGTTTCCATGACGAGCGGTGTCCGCGACATGGTGATGGGAGCCCGGTTATAGAGGGTCGAGCCGACCTCGTGATGGTCGAGATAGGCCCAGAAACCCCGCCGACGCAGATGCTCGTCCTCGATCACCTCGCGGGCATCCTTGACCACACCCGCCCTGACGCCGCGGCGGAGAAGCTCATCCATCAGCCAGTCGGCATGTTGGTGGGAGGTCCACGCCTCGATGAGCGCATCCAGCTCATCCTTGTGGCACCGGCGCGCCTCCGGTGTCGCGAAGCGGGCGTCACCGGCCCAGGGCTGGGCGATGACGTCCTTCAGGGCGCTCCACTCTTCATCGGAAAACACCGCGATCGCGAGCCATTTCCGGTAGCCGAGGGCTCGGTAGATGCCATGGGGAGCCCCCTCGGGATCGCCATACCCCAGCGGCGGCAGCACTTCGCCGTTGGCGGCATAGGCCATGGCATCCGTGGGCACCATGCCGATCGCCGATTCGAGCTGCGAGATGGCGACGGTCTGGCCGCGGCCGGTCGTCTCGCGCTCCAGCAAGGCGGCCATGACGCCGAACAGGGTATGGGTGGGCACCATGACGTGGTCGGTGTAATTGGTGCCGGTGCCGAACGGCGCCTGCCCGGGAAAGGCCGCCTGCGCGGTCAGCCCGCACAGGGCATTGAGATTGACGCCATAGCCCATGTACTGGCTGTGGGGGCCGGTGGTGCCCTGCAGGCTCATGGTGACGAAGATGCAGCGCGGATTGATCTTCCTGACGTCCTCGGGCCCCAGATTCCATTTCTCCATCTGGCCGACGCGAAAGTTGTTGATGACGATGTCGCTCTTGCGGATCAGGCGGACAGCGACGTCGCGGGCCTTGGGATGGCCCATGTTCAGGGCGATATCCTTCTTGTTGGCGTTGCGGTTGGCGAAATAGCCGCTGCGATCCATGCCGGTCGAGATGCCATCCTTGAACGGCTCGCCCTTGCGCAGGATATCGGGCCGGGTGATGCTTTCGATCTTGATGACCTCGGCACCGCACTGACCCAGCACGCTGGTGGCGATCGGACCGGCTCCCACCCACGAGAAGTCGCAGACGACGATGCCGTCCAGGGCGCGATCAACGCTGCTCTGCATGAACCACTTCCATCTTCACGAGTTCGCCGATTTCGGCCGGGGAATAGCCCAGCTCGTCGAGAATCTGCGCGGTGTGTTCACCGAAACGCGGGGCGTTACGGCCGAACCGCCACTTCAGCTCGCCGAATTCATAGGGCGCGGAGGGATAGGTGACCTCGCCGCCCAGAGCCTCGTTGTATTCCCGCTGCCAGTAGCGGCGGTGGGCCAGTTGCTGATTTTCCAGCAGGTCCTGACCGTTGCTGACCGGGGTGACCGCCACCTTGTGGCGCTGGCCCACGTCGTAGAGGTATTGCTTGTCATGGCGCCGGCTATAGGCATCGAACACCCGGCAGAAGGTCGCATAGCCCTCGTCCGAGGTCCGATAGGCGTATTCGATCCATTTGAGGTCGTCGAACACCTCCCAGCCCTCGACCTGTTCGGCCCGCATCCACTCCACGAAGGGGTCCCACATGGACTTGTTGCGCCCCATGATGGCGACCAGGGCGATGTGGCCGTCCCGGCAGGGGTGGATCGTGGCGCTGCCCGCCTCGCGGCCTCGGCCGCGGCGGATTTTCCCTTCCAGATCCCAGAATTGGGCGGCGTTCTCCAGGGCCATGGCGCCGGCCTCGATGCAGGGGACATCCACGAACTGGCCCTTGCCGGTGCGCCCGGCGCTGAACAGGGCGATGGATGCCCCCACCGCCGCATAGGATTCGGCCATGCGATAGGCCTGGTTGTCGGGAGAACGGACCGGCTTGTCGTTGTCGACACCGGCGAGATAGAGAAAGCCGCTGAGCGCCGCGCAGGTCAGATCGGCCCCCGGATAGGCGGACAGAGGCCCGGAATGGCCGAAGGGCGTGATCGAGGTGTGGACCAGTCTGGGATTGAGCCGGCAAAGATCCTCGTACGCCAAGCCGAGATGGGCGAGAACGCCGGGAGTGAAGCTTTCGAACAGCATGTCGGCGCTTGCGCACAGGCGCAAAAACACCTCCCTGCCCTGCGGCTTGGTCAGGTCCAGGGCCATGCCGCGCTTGCCGGCGTTGTAGTAGAGGTATTGCAGACTCGATTCCGGTCCGGGGACATTGCCGTAAAACGGCCCGACCCGACGCATGGGATCGCCGGTCAGGGGCTCGAGATGAATCACGTCGGCGCCCAGGCCGGCGAACATCTTGGCGGCGTAGGGGCCAAGCTCCCCCGTGAAGTCCACGATTTTCAATCTGGAAAAGCCGCTCGATCCCATGGCTTCGGCCCTATTTGCTTGCGGGTTCTCGGAGAGCGGGCTCAGCCCGCGAACAGGCTGCGACCGCCGCAGACATACAGGACCTGCCCGTTGATAAAGCCGGCGTCGTCGTCGGCCAGGAACATGACGGCATTGGCGATATCGTCGGGGTCTCCGACCTGCCCCATGGGCAGTTTCGCCGCCATCGCCACCCTGTCCTTCTCGGGAAGCTCCTCCCACATGGGAGTATGGATCAGACCCGGTGCGATACAGTTGGTGGTGATTCCATTGCGTCCCAGTTCCAGGGCCAGGGTCCGCGTCATGCCGACCACCCCGGCCTTGGCCGAGGCATAGGGCGTCTGGCCGGCTCCGCCCAGCCAGGCGCGGGACGCGATGTTGATGATGCGGCCGTGCTTGTTGCCGACCATATGGCCGTGGGCCGCCTGGGAGCACAGGAAGGTGCCCTTCAGGTTGACGTTGACCGTCAGGTTCCAGTCGGCGTCGGTCAGCTTGCGCAGCGGTCCGGCCTTTTCCAGCCCCGCATTGTTCACCAGGATGTCCAGGCCGCCGAATTCAGCGACGGCATGCCCGATCAGGCCCTCGACCGCCTCGCGGTTGGCGATGTCGGCGACCGCCCCGGTCACCTTGAATCCGGCCTGGCGGAATTCCGCCACGGTGGCCTCGACCTTGGCCGGATCGATGTCGTTGATGACCACGGCGGCACCGTTCTCGGCCATGCGCCGCGCCGTCTGCTTGCCCATTCCGCTCGCCGAGCCGGTGATCAGGGCCACTCTGTTTGCAATTCCCATGGGACGTCCTTGACTGTCTTGCGTTGCCGGGGGAAACCGATTTCCGTCAGACGGACATCGAGAAATAGGCGCTCTTGCCGCCGCAGACGAAGAAGGTCTGGCCGGTGACGTATTTCGAGGCGTCGGAGGCGAAAAAGCCGACGGCATGGGCGATGTCGTCATCGACGCCAAGACGCTTGACCGGAATGGCCGCCGTCCGTCGGGCGACGTCCTCCTCGCTTTGGTCCGGCATGGCCCGATCGCCCAGAACCAATGTGTTCACGGTGATGCGGTCCTTGGCATATTCCAGGGCCAGGGAGCGGGTCAGGCCGAAGATGCCCGACTGGGCGGCGGCGATGTCGGCCCCGCCCGGCAGGCCCAGATAGCCGACCGAACTGAGGTTGATGACGCGCCCCCGCCCCTGGCGGCGCATGGCGGGAAGGACTTCGCGCAGGAAGCCGAAGGCGGCGCCGAAGGTCCCGGCGACGGTGGCGGCGAAGCCCTCCGCCGTCAGTCCCTCCAGACCGATTCCGGAAGGAAAGGGCAGCGCGTTCACTAAGATGTCGGGGGCCTGCCCGAAATGCCCGATGACGTGTTCCAGGCTGGTCGCGGCGGTCCCCGCATGGCGCGGCGAGGCGGTGATGGCCAGCACCCGGGGGCCGGTCTGGCCCAACTCGGCCGCCAGCGCGGCCAGGCCCTCACCATCCTCGGAAACCAGCGCCAGTTTTGCACCCAGGGCTCCCAGACGGCGGGAAATCACCCGGCCGGCATCGCTGGCGGCGCCGACGACCAGCGCCACCTTGTCCTTCAAATCGTACTGCATCTTTGGCTCCTCGCCGCGCGGCGCTCGTCTTGACCTACCAACCCTGAACCAGCATGTGCATGGTGCAGGCCGCATGTTCGGTTCCCGAGAGGCCGCCACCGGTGACGTGGGTCATGGCGACTCTGGGGGTTTCGACCTGGAAGCCCGGGCATTGATGGCGCATCTGCTTGACGCAGGCGGCGATCTGGGCCGCCCCCGAGGCCCCGATGGGATGCCCATAGGACAACATCCCGCCGCGCGGGCTGACCACGCATTGGCCGCCATGGGTGGCATTGCCGTCGCGCAGGAACTTGAGCCCCTCGCCCTTGCCGCACAGGCCCAGGCATTCGTAGTACAGCAATTCGGCGATGGTGAAGGCGTCGTGCAGTTCCACCATGTTGACGTCCCGCGGATCGATGCCCGATTCCTCGTAGAGCTGATGCGCGGATTCTTCGGTGATGTCGTCGCCGGTGATGTCGCGGGGACGGTTGTGATACGGCCCGGAGCGAACGACGCTTCCCGCCACCTTGATCGGCTTGTCGATCCCCAGCTTCTTCATCATCTGGGCTGAGCCGACCACCACCGCGCCGGCGCCGTCGGCGATGCCGCAGCACTGCTGGAGAGTCAGGGGGCTGGCCACCGTGCGCGAGGCCAGGACCGCCTCGATCGAGATCTCGCCCTTGAACCACGCATTGGGATTGTTGGTGGCGTGACGGCGGTTCTTCACGGTGATCTGGGCCAGATCGGCGGCGGTCGCCCCGGTCTCGTGCATGTAGCGGTTGGCTCGCATGGCGTATTTGCCGGTCATGACGGCGCCATGCACGGTCTCGATATCGGTGAGGCCGGTCGAGAACGCGGTGCCGGTGGCCATGTGCAGGGAATGGTTCTCGGCACCGATCGCCAGCGACAGTTCCGAAAGGCCGCAGGCCACGTCGCGGATGGCCAGATGCACGGCCATTCCGCCGGCCGAACAGGCGCTTTCCACGTTGATGATGGGCATGTGGCCGCACATGCCCAGGTCCTTGAGAACCGTCTGACCGGTCACCATGCCGTTGGTGCCGTTGCCCACATAGGCGCTTTGAACCATCGTCGGGCGGTCGATGTTGGAGGCTCTCAAGGCCTCGAGCGCCGCCAGACGGCCGAGCGCGTCGAATTCCAGATCGCTCTTGCCGAATTTGGTTTCGCCCACGCCGGCGATGAACACATCTCGTTGCAGCTTCATTGTTTGCGTTCCATTTATTCTGGTAATTGCGGCGGCAAGGGCACTAATCGACCGTGTTCCATTGCTTGAACAGGCTGTCCGAAGAGGCTCCCTGGGGCGCCCCGAGCTTGCGGAACTTGTAGCTTTGCAGAGGCAGGCCATCCCGGTTCATGCGGACGGTGCCGATGCACAGCTCGACCTTGTCGTCGCATTTGAAGGTCCCGGGAGCCCCCTCCAGCTGAGCGAAAATCCGCAGGTTCTCGGGGAGGTCCACGTAACCGAACACATAAGGCGTGGGCAGACCGGCCTGACCGACATAGATGTCGCTGACGCTATAGAGAAGGCCGGTGCGGCTGAGCGGCACCACCTCGAACTCATCGTGCCAGCAATTGGGGCAAGGACTCAGCTTGGGAAAATCAAGCTGCCCACAGTGCTTGCAGCGATATCCCTTGAGATAAGGCAGTGCACCGTCCTTCGGCACCTCAAGAAGATCAGGGTGAAAAAATGTGATATCGGCCTTCTTAGAATCTTTTTTGTCCGACATCGGACCATCTCCTGCATCAATTCTTGAGCATCACGATTTCGCTCTTTGTCTTTCGAGTGAAATCGGCCTGGAGCCCAATCTAGACGGAGGCTGAGACTTGCAACAATTGGTGCGAACACCTAAAGCTTAGGGACAGCCCTTAACGGGAGGGAGCGATCACCTTGGCCCCGGTCGAGAATACCTCGGAGGCCTCCGCTTTCCGGTGCCGCGCGGCACCCGCCTGGTCCGCCAATCTTGCCAAGCCCTGGGGATCTCCGGCCGCGGCCCTGGCCGCATGGATGACTTCATCACCCAGGACTCGGGGGCCGTAATCATGGACGAATCCACCCGCAAGGCCGTCATCACGGCCCGGCAGGAGCGCAAGAAGGAGACCATCAAGCATCTTCTTGGCTGCCGCAGGTCATTTGATGGGATGGGTGGTATTATTCCTCGGGCGGAACGGCCCGCTTGCGGCCCTGCGGGTCGATCGCCACATAGGTGAAGATGGCACTGGTGACCTTCACCAGCCGGTCGCTGCCGCCATTTCGGCGGACCCAGGCCTGAATGCGGATCGAGATCGAGGTCCGCCCGACCCGGATAATCTCGGTGTAGCAGCTCACCTCGTCGCCCACATGGACAGGTTCGAGGAACTCCATTCCTTCCACGGCGATGGTCGGGCAATGGCCCCCCGCGCGCCGATAGGCGTGGGTGCCGCCCGCCAGGTCCATCTGGGCCAGCATCCATCCTCCGAATACGTGGCCGAACGGATTGGTGTCGGCGGGCATGGCGATGGCCCTGGTGGAGAGCCGTCCCCGGGGAGCACTGCTGATCTCGATGCTCTCCCCCACCACCAGATCACCTTGCATCGGGCTGCTCCTCGGGAGCGGCGCGCCGGAAGGCGTCGAGTTCGCCACAGGCCCGGTCGACGGCGACGATAGTGGGATAGGGCGAGAGATCGACCTTGAAGCGCCGGGCGCTTTCCACCTGGGGGACCAGATAGACGTCGGCCATGGTCGGGGTGGCGCCGAAGCAGAAGGCGCCGCGCCGCCGGTCGGCGGCCAGCATGGCCTCCAGGGCGTCAAATCCTGCCATGATCCAGGTAGCGCACCAGGCGAGCACCGCCGTTTCGTCGCAGCCCAGCGACTTGCGCAGGTATTCCAGGATACGCCGGTTGTTGATGGGGTGGATGTCGCAGCCGACGATGGCTGCCAGGGCACGGACCCGCGCCCGGTCGTCCGGGGCGGCGGGCAGCAGGGGCGGCTGGGGATAGCGTTCCTCCAGCCATTCGATGATGGCCGGCGACTGGGTCAGGACCAGATCGCCCTCCACCAGGGCGGGAACCAGCCCTTGTGGATTGAGGGCCTTGAAGGCGGCGCCCAGATGTTGCTCGCTCCTGAGATCGACCGCCACGTACTCGTAGTCCAGCCCCTTCAGGTTCAGCGCGATGCGCAGGCGGTGCGAGGTGCCGCTGCGGAAGAAATTATGGATCTGCATCGTCGCCTCCTTGGCTCAGGTCGAGGACAGGCAGTTGGTGACGTTCCATCCGTACAGCCACGCCATGGCGTCATAGAACTGTTCGGGCCGGCGCCCCGTCCACAGGTCGTTGCGCACCAGCCGCTCGACACCCTTGGCGTGGTAGATGCGCCCCATCTCGCGCGCCGCCAGGACCACCCGGGCGGTGCGCACCACCCGCGAGCGCTGATAGAGCGCGAAGGCCTTGGCGATATCGTCGCCGGTGCTCCGCAGGGCTTCGCCCAGGGTCACCGCATCCTCCAGCGCCATGCACGCGCCTTGCGCCAGATATTGCAGCATGGATGGGCCGCGTCACCCAACAGGGTGATCCGGCCGAACGACCACTGCCCGATGGGCTCGCGGTCGGCGGTGGCCCAGCGCTTCCAGCTCTTGGGCAGGTCGATCAGCCGCCGCGCCCGCGGGCAGGTGTCGGTGTAGTAGGACACCACCTCCTCCCGGCTGCCTTCGGTGACGCCCCATTCCTCGGCATTGCGGCTGTGGAAGGTCACCACCACGTTGTACTGCTCGCCGCCGCGCAAGGGATAATGGACCAGATGGTAGTTGGGGCCGACCCAGATGCTGGCGGCGTTCCATTGCAGGTCTTCGGGAAAGTCCTTCCTGTCCACCACGGCGCGATAGACCACGTGGCCGGAGACGCGCGGCGGGTCGCCGACCAGCTGCTGGCGGACCACCGAGCGGACGCCGTCGGCGGCGATCAGCGCCACGCCGCGATGGGCCTTGCCGTGCTGGTCATAGACGGTGACGCCGTCGGCATCCTGCTCGACCTTTTCCACCCGGGTCGAGGTGAGAAAGCGGACGCGCCCGGTCGCCTGAGCGCCTTCCAGCAGCGACAGATGCACGTCGGCGCGGTGGATCACCGCATAGGGATTGCCGAAGCGCTGGCGGAACGCCTCGCCGGTGGGGACACGGGCCACCAGGCTCTCGTCCAGGGCATCGTGCATCACCATCTCGTCGGTGAACACCGAGCGGCGGCGGGCGGCCTCGCCCACCCCCAGGGCGTCAAAGGCGTGGAAGGCGTTGGGGCCAAGCTGGATGCCGGCGCCGATCTCGCCGATCTCGGCGGCCTGTTCCAGAACCTCGACCGAGAATCCCCGGCGTACCAGGGCCAGGGCCGCCGCCAGTCCACCGATGCCGCCGCCGGCGACGATCACCGAATCCTGCTTGCTCATGTGCATATCCTCCCTCGCCGCTCTACTCGGGCTGGCCGATATCCAGGGAAACCTCGCCGATCCCCTCGATATGACCCGTGATGCGATCGCCGGGCCGGACTGCCCCGACCCCGTCCGGAGTGCCGGTGTAGATCAGGTCGCCGGGTTGCAGGTGGTAGAATTTCGACAGGTCGGCCAGCAGTTCGGGGATGCTCCAGATCAGCTGGGAGAGGTCGGCCGACTGGCGAGACTGGCCATTGACCGCCAGGGTGATCGCCCCCCGGGACAGCACGCCGAGGGCGCCGATGGGTACGACCTCGCCACAAACCGCCGAACGTTCGAAATCCTTGCCCAGATCCCAGGGCCGCCCCTGCTCGCGCGCCACCAGTTGCAGGTCGCGCCGCGTCATGTCGAGACCGGCGGCATAGCCGTGGATCAAGGAAGCGGCCTCGGCTTCGGAAACCCGGAAACCGGGCGCGCCGATGGCCACCACCAACTCCATCTCGTGGTGATAGTTGTCGGTGCCGCAGGGATAGGGCACCGTCGCCCCCGATTCCACCAGGGTCGAGGCCGATTTGGTGAAGTAGAAGGGGCGGGCGTTGGCCTTGTCCACCGGCACCCCCATCTCGAGGGCATGGGCGTGGTAGTTGCGCCCGACGCAGAAGATGCGGTTGACCGGATAGCGTGCCTCCGTGCCACGAACCGGCAGCGAGACAACGGGCGGCGGGGGCCAGAGATAGTCGGGATGAGCCATGGCGGTTGTTCCTTCGGTCAGGAGCGGGTTTCGTAGAGGCCGAGCTTCTTGTGCAGCGGCGTCTCGTCGGCCAGGAAGAGGAAGGCGGGCCGGTCACCCGAGCGGTTGTGCAGTGTCACCGGCACATAACCGGGGGCGCAGCAGGTATCGGCGGGCGCCAGCCGGAAGCGCTGGTCCTCCACCAGGATTTCGCTCTCGCCCTCGATCTGGTGAAACACCATGGCCGGGGAGCGGGCCGGCAGCGTCAGGCTTTCGCCGGGGCGCAGCATCAAGGCCGAGAAGCCGAGGATGTTCTGGCAATCGGCGCCGGTTTCCGGGTTGACGTAGGCCACCTGCACCACCTCCACCCTGGGCTCGGCGGCGGCCAGCGCCTCGAGGGCGGCGCGCGCCTCCGACCAGGGATAACGCAGCATGGGGTAAGGCTGGGCGGTCCGGCCGAACACCGGCGAGGGAACGATGCCGCCGCTCCGGTAGGCGCGCTCGGCGCCTTGGCGGGTGACGGCCTGGGCCTTACCCTCGGTGACATAGGAGGCCTCGAGGTAATAGACCAGCGGCAGGTCGAGAACATCGAGCCACACCACCGGCTGGTCGCCGTCATGCCCGTGCTCGTGCCACAGGCCGGTGGGGGTAAGGATCAGGTCGCCCCGGCTCATGGGGCACTTCTCGCCGTCCACCGTGGTATAGGCGCCCTCGCCCTCGACGATCATGCGCACCGCGTTGGGGGTGTGGCGATGGGACGGCGCCCATTCCCCGGGCAGCAGCAATTGCATGCCCAGATAGATGGAGGCGCTGGCCTGCATCCTGTCCAGACCGTGGCCGGGATTGGCCAGCACCAGGACGCGGCGCTCGGCCTTCTCGATGGGCGTCAGCTCCCCGGCCCGCATCAGCAGCGGGCGCAACGCGGCATAGGACCAGCAGATCGGCCGGGTGCGCCGGCTCGGTGCGCCGGGCGGCAGGACGCTGCGCAAACTGGGCCACAGCGGCACCAGATTCTGAGCGGTGAGATCCTCCCGGTAGCTTTCCGGCAGGTCGGCGAGTCGACCGAGCTCTTGCATCTGTTTCCCTCTCACGATGATCGGGGAGACGACACGCCGGTGATCGGGGCGGTCGCCAACCTGTGGTGACGCCCCGATTGTACCCACAGGGGGGCTATTCCATACAGGCATTTTATAATATATATAAAATTCGAATTTAGAATAATATGGCTGCGATGAACATCTCCGACACCCGTCTGCTGAGCGTCTTCGACGAGATCTACAAGACCCGCAGCGTCAGCCGCGCCGCCGAGGCGCTCGGCCTGGGCCAGCCGGCGGTGAGCATCGCCCTGGGCAAACTGCGCCAGCATTTTAGCGATCCGCTGTTCGTCCGCACCAGCGGCGGCATGGACCCGACTCCGCTGGCCGAGGAATTATGGGGGCCGATCCGGACGGCGCTCGACGCCCTGGGCGAGGCGCTGGGGCGTCGCAGCGCCTTTGACGCCACCTCCTCGGAACGCCGCTTTCGCATCTGCATGACCGATATCAGCCAGATGGTAATCCTGCCCCGGCTTTGGAGCCCGTTGCGTGCCACCGCCCCCAGTGTCCGTATCGAGGCGCTGCCGCTGGCCAGTGCAGGCCAGACGGCCCAATTGCTGGAAAGCGGCGCCGCCGATCTGGCCATCGGCTTCATGCCCCATCTGGATGCCGGCTTCTATCAGCAGGTGCTGTTCCGCCAGCATTACGTCGTCCTGGCCAGCGCCGACCACGCCCGGGTTCGCTCCGGCCTCGATCTCGAGCAGTTCCAGACCGAGGAGCATGTGGCCTTCACCACCGCCGGCACCGGCCACCAGATCATCGACCAGGAACTGGCCCGCCAGGGCATCCATCGGCGGGTGGCGCTCACCATCCCCAACTTCGTCGGGGCCGCCTTCGCCATCGAGCGCACCAACCTGCTGATGATCATTCCCCGGCGCCTGGGGGAATTGCTGCGCGGCCGCGGTGAATTCAGTATCTTTCCACTGCCGTTCCCCATGCCGGATTATGCCGTCAAACAGTACTGGCACGAACGCTATCACCACGATCCCGGCAGCCGCTGGCTGCGGACGCTGATTTCCCATGTGGTGGCGGAAGAATCCGCTGACGGATACACCTCTTGATCGACCAATAATTTAATTGCCGAGACACACGGCCATCGGGCCGCATGTCTCGAACAAGAGCCCACGCACCCGGCGGGGACATGAATCGTCAGAGAATTGACATCCCCCCTTCCGCACATGACGATGGATACGAGGAGACGGCCCTATACGAGGGCCGACCTTGCACAGCCCCGAGGCGCCAAGAGTCGGTTGATGAGCGTCGGAACCCGCTTTCCGACAGAAGAAATTTGGGGTCCAGGGCCGCCGGGCCGAAACAATGAACTCAATGCTTCCGGCATGGGAGCAAGTTTCTCTGCTACTTGGTCGTGATGAAAGGATATCGGCCTTTCGTCCGAGCCGCGTAACGTCGGAGTAGGGCATGATTCATCTTATCAAGTTGGCAGTCGGCTGCGACGGCATCGACGCCTTGAAGACATTCCAGGCGGCTCGGTTAGCCGCCTTCGGCCACGTCTTCCACCTGACCCGCGCAGTTCCCAAGCGCGCCGACGAACTGACCGAGGACGGCTCGATCTATTGGGTCATCAAGGGGTTCATCACCGCCCGCCAGCGGGTACTGGACGTGCAGAGAGACTGGGATGAGGAAGGACGGCCGCGCTGCCGCCTGATCCTGGATGCGGAGGTGATCAGCGTGGAGTCACGCGCCATGAAGCCGTTCCAGGGCTGGCGCTACCTGCCCCCCGATTCCGCCCCACGTGACCGCCGCCCGGGCGAACAGGAACCACCTCCCGAAATGGCCGCCGAACTGCGGGCGCTGGGGCTGATCTGACTGCCCACCGCCCCTACCGCCGGCTCAAGAATTTCGAAAGACTGTCGCGGGGGGTAATCCCCCCGTTTTTAACGGGGTTCTAGGCCGTAGACTCATTACGCGGCGCACCAGATGCGCAGGGCGACGAGTTTAACGGCGGCGAGGAAATTCCGGGGGTCTTTGTCATAGCGGGTGGCGATCCCCCGGAACTGCTTGATCCTGTTGAAGAAGCGTTCGACCAGATTGCGCTGGCGATAGACCCAGGCGGAAAAGGCGAAGGCGTCCTTGCGGTTGGACCTGACCGGGATGTTGGCCCAGGTCTTGTTCTTCTCGGCCAAGGCTCGGATGGCGTTGCTGTCATAACCCTTGTCGGCCAGCAGGGTGGAGCCATCGCTCAAGGCTCCATCAAGCAATGCCTCTGCCTCGACGCTGTCGTGGACTTGGCCTGCGGTCAGACGCAAGGTGACGGGACGACCTTCCGCATCGACGAGCGCGTGGATCTTGCTGGTGAGGCCCCCACGGGAACGTCCCATGCCGCCATTGTCGAGAGCCCCTTTTTTTCCGTGCCCCCGTGCTGGTGAACGCGGACACAGGTCGAGTCGATCATGATGATGTCACCATCGTAAGCCTTGGAGATTTCCTCCAGAAGCTGGTCCCAGGGGCGCCGCCGTCATGGCTGGCGGCGGTGCAGCGGGCGGCGCGACGGCGGGCACCGGCCCGGCCGGGTCGTCGGCTGGCGGCCAGCAACACGTCGTCGTCGAATTGATCCTGCCGGCCGGTATGCGCGCCGAGATGCGCGGCACGTCTCCCGGCGTGGCGGTGATGGTCGCGCTATCAGGCGGCCCAGGGGCTGACCAGCTACGGCGCCGACTGGCCCGTCATCGCCCCCACGACGACCATGCGGGCGCAGTCCGCCGCCAATCAGGGCGCCATGGTAGCGCTGGTGCGCGGACTGGCCACGGTAGAAGCCGCCAGGGCCTCGGCGGATATCCCCTTCGTGGTCTATGACGACGCCGTGGCCGTACGCGACCAGGTCGCCGCTGGTCTGGACCAACGCATGATGACCGCGCCCGATGCTACCTATCAGGCCCTGTCCACCTTGCGGGCGGCCAGTGTCCGCGACATCACCACGCGGGGCGCTGACTTGTCGCGCCTGTCTGACATCACCAACGACGCCGACACCCCGGCCCTGGTCCTGGCCCATCGCCTGTGGGGCGATGCCGCGAAGGACACCGTCGTGCTGGAACGTAACCCGACAATCCGCCATCCCGGTTTCATCCCCGGCGGCATGATCCTGAGGGTGCCGACCAATGGCTGATCCGGAAAACCGCGTCACCCTGTGGGTGGATGGCCAGCAACATGAGGGGTGGTCAACCGCCGCCGTGGCGTTGAACCTGGACCACATCGCCGGTGACTTCAGCCTGACCCTGACCGAGGAATATCTGGCGGGCGGTCAACTGCGGCGCCAGCCGGTAAGGGCCGGGCAGGCGTGCCGGTTGCACGACCTGCGCCGCACGGCAGCTACGCGCATGGCCGAACTCGGAGTTCCGGTCGAGCATATCGCCCGCGTGCTGAACCACGCCCCGCGAGGCGTTACGGCTACGGTGTACGACAAGCACACATACGTGCCGGAAAAACGGCGGGCACTGGATACCTGGGCGAACTACCTGGAAAGTCTGGTAACGCCCCAGGACGGCGAGAGCAACATTGTGCCGCTCAGGGGATAGGGGGCCGATCAGGAATAGCCCGGTTCTTCAGACATGAGCCGGGCTATATCTCGCGCTCCATGAAGGACGCGAACAACGGTTATGCCGAAGCTATCGGGCTGGTAAAAAATGACATAATTGCCAAGAGGAAAGCTACGAATGCCCGCCCCATAATCTTCATGCTCCCGCCCAATAAGGGGAGCGGAAGCGATGGTTTGGCATTTTTCCTTTATGCTGGCAACAAAGCTCACCGACACCGGCTTGTTATGCTTTGCTATATGGGCGCCAATCTTGGCAATATCGCTGATTGCTGGCTTCGAATAGGTGACGCGAGGCATAGCTACTCGGCAGCCTCGTCATCCATCAACCGTGCAATTTCGGCGTATGCCTCGTCCTCGTCGTAGACCTCGCCTGCCGCGATGGCCGCAAGACCTTCCTGAATTTTGGCGCGGGTCTCCAAAAAGTCGGCGGCATCCTCAACCGAAAGTTTTTGGATATGGACGGCATACACAGCCCCGGCCTCGCTGCCTTTGAGCGCGGCGGAAAGCTCGGGAGGCAGCTTGTCCCCCTGCATCGCCAATGTCGCGCTGTTCCGCATGCCAAAAGCCTCCTCGCATTGCTCCGAACATCTTACACGGAGCGAGCCACCGATTTCCACACCCCCATTTGAGCGGGCCACAGCGGCATATATCCGGAAGGGAATGCCTCCCTGATACGCCAATAAAATATATCATACAACATTACGTGCAAAAAATTGTCAACAAAACCAACTTTCATTTGGCCGCGCAATTGGCATCGCAAACCCAATATTAATAAACGCATTACATAACGCACATTATATAATGCGCCCTATTTCCAGACAAATCATTGTGCAAATATTTTTTTGACATCATAACTATTATTAATAATATATAAAGCAACATATATCTTAAAATTACGACCATGACTGCAAATAAAATCACTCTCAAATTAGTGGCAACATCAATATTTATTGCAATTGGAATCGCCATCATTTTGTTCTCAATAATTGGGCGTTGGCCCAGAAATTCTCCAAACAACACAACGTTCAATTGCGCATCAATTAAGCCCAAAAACGCATTTTTAAGGGCATGAGCAGCGTCACGTAAAAATCAACCCCGGCAGACGATAAACTCGGCCTATCCCTGCTATTTTGTGTGCGCACCGGGATACGGATACGATGGAGCCACTTGCGTGCCAGCTAAAGAATGCAGGAAGTGACTTCTTGAGATTACCATATGAACAGGAAAGACGCTTCAGACATGGTCGTGCATGAATTTATGAGCAACAACGGTTCGGGATGGGGTAGCGCAGCCAGAAAANCTGCAACTGAAGCCATACGAATTGCAATTCATCCATGACGTGGCTATGAGGTTACTATCAGCGGAAAGAAGCAGATGCGCTCTGCGCAAAATGATGGCGAGTTCCAAGCCTGCCGGAATGGAAAACGATGTGCAGAACCATATCTTGAGAATTGTGCGCCGACGAAATGGTCAAACTACGAAATAATATCATTGTTCAAACACTAAAGCTGCCGCCAGCATGATTTATAGATAGATACAATCTATCATACACAGCCCAATCAAATCAGTCCGCATACTGAAGCTCAGATTCATATTCAGAATCATCTTCGTACAATTTAACCATATTCAGAAATTACGTCATGTTCACTTGAGATGTTTCAGACAAAACAAGTAGATTTAGCATCAGATTGATCAAAAATTAATTAAATTGCACTGTTACGCTATTAAAATCAATACCAGTCAACTGACTTATCTTCCCAGCATAAGCGGGATCACTTTGCAATAGATGCATTGTATTTACAATTGCCTCGTCGCGGCTATCAATCCTTGACTGCGTTCCTCGGGATATATCGATAGCAAGGGAGATGGCATCACTTAGCTGCCCCAGGAGAGGAACAGTATCGGATAAGAGGTTGATTGCTGAGGCTACAGCAGCCAATTTATCAGCCCTTTCGTTCGACGTTGACGCAGCAACTGCGGAATTTATTGCATCACTTAGGTCTCTAATTTTTAGGGTATCTGTTCCGGCGTTATCTGCGACCCCATTTCCAACAGCCTCGATAATCGCATCACGAAATTTTCCAACAATTAAATTCTTAATAGCGTCTGTTGCTGAGGCCGAAAAAGCATCAAGGACCTTGAGTTGGGCCGACTCATCGATTTTATGGAATGTGTCTAAAGCTTCATTTATTGAATTTGAAACTATAAGGGAGTTTACGATATTTGTCATATCGCGCTGCTGCGAATCAGATAACTTTACCGTATCACCAGTTACAATTGTGTCTAGATATCTATTTGCGTTAACAACAGCCTCCTCGCGCTGAACCCTATCCTTTGCCTCCTTAAGTTTTTCTGAGTCATTTATCTTTCCAATAATATTCTGATTATTCCCGTCGCGCCCTAGCGCTGGGCCATTATTTTCGCCGCTCGTTGTCCCATTTCCAGACGTTTCCTTGCCGGTTTGGTTGCCAAAGAGGTTCTCACCAAGGACAGGGAAGGGGTTAGGCCGTAAACTCATAAACAGGCTTCCCCTTCGTCGCGCGTCGTGATTCAACGATTCCCTCTGGCACGGAGGGCATTGATGGCACGGCGGCGGTACGAGTTGACGGATCACGAATGGTCGATCATCGAGCCCTTGCTTCCGAACAAGCCTCGCGGCGTGCCTCGGGTTGATGACCGTCGGGTCCTGAACGGTATCCTGTGGCGGTTCCGCACGGGCTCGCCTTGGGCGGAAGTTCCCGAGCGCTACGGCCCATCGACCACCTGCTACAACCGGTTCGTCCGCTGGCGCAAGGCGGGCGTCTGGGACCGGCTTCTGGAGGAAATCTCCAAGGCTTACGATGGCGACATCATCATGATCGACTCGACCTGTGTCCGCGTTCACCAACACGGGGCCACGGGAAAAAAGGGGCTCTCGACGATGGCAGCATGGGGGATATTATGAGCATTTTTGAAATCGAAAACGAGATCACCAGCCTTGCCGATATTGCCTATTGGACTCTTACTCTGGCTCATGCAAAGACATCACGCGAAAAGTTTCCATCATACCAAAAAGCAGCGCGACCATCTCAAGAGAGATATCTATTGATATTAAGTACACCCTAACGAAGAACCTACGAACCAAAGTATATTGAAGAGAAAGGAGATCCAATTTATGTAAAAAGAAACATACGCACTTAACGCTGGAAACTCATATTCCGCAACAGACTCGGTAACATTTAAATGCGTAGCAACGTCACTTAGATACAAAGTGTTCGGGCGCATCAATCGCGTCAACACTAGATAGAAGAATAAACCCCAAATGGGGGACAGCACTACACTAACAAACTATCGGATTTGACCTTGATGTTACAGCAGTAAGATGACAGCGATGCCGCTAGGAATTCCAATTTTACTGGCACTCATTATAGCATCAAGCCCTGCTGAGTGCGGCTCCATAACCCCGTAGAAGATGCTCCCATTGCAGCCCGCGATCGCGATGAGCCCGCCTGGGCTCATCGCGATCGCGGGCTGCAATGGGAGCATCTTCTAGGGTTATGGAGCCGCACTCAGCAGGGCTTGATGCTATAATGAGTGCCAGTAAAATTGGAATTCCTAGCGGCATCGCTGTCATCTTACTGCTGTAACATCAAGGTCAAATCCGATATTTGTTAGTGTAGTGC